>CAZYWD010000095.1:0-3471 GCA_964651795.1 uncultured Muribaculaceae bacterium | reverse complement strand
TGAAATTAAAAGATTAATGATTGTTGCTCATCCAGATGATGAAACTATATTTGGTGGAGGACATTTATTAAAAGATAAATATACCGTGGTTTGTATTACTTGTGGTGTTGTTGATTATAGAGTAAAAGAATTTGAAGAAGTAATGAAAAGAACTAATGATGATTATATTATGCTTAGTTTTACTGATAGAATAAATAAAACAGGACCAATAAGTAATTGGGATAATGAATATAATATGATATATGAAGTATTAAAAAATATAATTAATAGTGAAGATTGGAATATAATTGTAACTCATAATCCAGATGGTGAATATGGACATATACATCACAAAAAAACTAGTCAAATTGTTACTAGTTTAATAGACAAAAATAAATTGTATTATTTTGGTCATTGGTATAGAAATGGTAGTGATGAACAAAAGATAGATACAGGATTATATAATAATAAAATGAATAATTTGATTTCAGTTTATTATGGTTCTCAAGGAAGTGCGATTAAATATAATTATGATATGTTACCTTATGAGAATTGGATTAAAGCAAATGAGTGGTAAGAAAATAAACTATCTTCTTTTATTTTAGAAACAGTTGATTTTATGATATAAAAAATATATAATGTATTTATAGTAAGGTAGGTAAAATATGAAACAAAAGGGATTTACACTAATAGAATTATTAGCAGTAATAGTAGTATTAGCGGTAATTGCTATAATAGCAATTCCAATATTAAAAAATGTAATAGATACAGCTAAATTTGGTTCAGTAAAAAATTCAGTATATGGAGTAGAAAAAGCTGCAAGTGTTTATTATGCTCAACATTATGTAGATGGAATAACAGGAAAATATAATTTGGATAATACAACGATATCATATAAAGGTAAAATTGATAGAGGTGTAGTTTATTATGGAGATAACAAAAAAACAACAATTTTAATATTTGTTGGAAAATATTGTGGATATAAATATCAAAATAGTGAACCTGAAATAGGAACTGTTGAAAATGATAAATGTATAATTGATGATAAAGAAGTAGAAGAAGAAACATTAACAAAAGTAGATATTCCCGAAGAACAAACAAATGATGTAAAATTTATTTTAAAAGTAGGTGACTATATTAATTATTCGACTGTAGAATTACCAAATGTGGTAATATCATCTTCATATAATGGATATAGTAATCAATCGATAACACCATCAACATATACTGGTAAATGGCAAGTCTTAAAAAATAGTGATGGGATTATAGAAATAATTTCATCTTCATCGACTGCAACTATAACTTTGAATGGATATAATGGATATAGATATTTTATTAAAGTATTAAATGATGCAAGTAATGCTTATGTTAACTCTTTATATGCTATATCAGGAAGATCATTAGGTGCTGATTCGGCCAGTGTCGAAGATATTGGCGGATATGTATATCGTATACCATCTAGTTGTTACATTAGACCATATCATGAATCTATAGTTAATGACCTAACAAATTTAACTGAAAATAATATGATTAACATAGGTGTTAATTATTGGTATGCAAATAGACTATTGTATTGTGATAATACTAGATGGAATGAAAATTATGGTGGAGTAAAATATATAAATTCTACTGGAGTATTTAGTGAATATCATTATCAAAATGGATTATGGCATAATTATAGTAAAAACACCACTATTACTTCATTAGGAGCAAAAAGTGCTGGGGTAAGACCTGTATTATCCTTGAAAACAGATTTAAAAATTGAATCTGGAGAAGGTACAGAATTATCACCATATATATTATCAACATAATAAAACAACAAATTACTTGTTGTTTTTTATTGCATTATTATATATTTTTAAAGTATGTTTAATTATTTCATTCTCACTATATTTATTAGCTTTATCCATAATACATTTACTATCATATTTAGAATAATTTTTATAAAGTTTTTCTATAGAATTAGCCATATCTAATTGATCATTTACCTTACAAATAATACCAACTTTATTATCGATATATTCAGTAGGCCCTAAACAATCAGTTGAAATAATAGGTAAACCAGAAGCCATAGCTTCTATACCAGGAATACCAAAACTTTCTAATTCACTACTAATAAGTAAAGCATTTTCTTTTTCTAATATTTTAGCTATTTCTAATTTATTTTTTCTACCTAAAAATGATACATATTTATCTAAATTTAATTCAGTACAAAGATTTTTATAATAGTTTTCGTAAAAACCATCACCAATAATATCTAAATGAATATCCATTTTTTTATCAATTAATATTTTTAATGCTTTAAAAGCAATATCTAATCTTTTTCCTTCTCTTAAAGCACAAACACTAACTAATCTAAAAGTTTTATTAATATTTCTTTTAACATTGTTATTAAATGGAGTAGTATTAACTAAATTAGGAATAACTTCACATTTATCAGTATATTTTAATACTACTTTTTTCATATAATTAGAAACAGTAGAGTAGGTAGAATTATTTAAAACAAATTTACCATATTCTTTTAATGAAGAACTATTATAAAATCTTTCTAAATTACCACAATGTTCTGTTACAACAACTGGAATATTATATTTTTTACCTAATATACAAGCAGCATATCCAGCAGGTACTGTAACATGAGCATGTATTATATCAGGTAATTCATTAGTTTTTAAATAATCTTTAAAAGCTCTATCAAGTTTTTTAACATAACTTTTTAATTGTAATTTAAAACTTATTGGATTTAAATTTAACATTCTATAAATATAAACTTTATAATTTAATTCATTATCAATAATCTTTTTCTTCATAAATAAATATTTAATAGGACTACTTAATCTTTGCCTATCAATAAATAACATATTAGTATTAATGTCATATTTATTTAAACTTTCAGTGAATTCCTTGTGATATATACCCATTAATTTATCTTCACCATTAGGGTACCAAGTAGGTATAACTAAAACTCTCATATCTTATAACTAGTCCCTTCATTTTTATTAATTTTATCTAAACATTTTTTCATAATATCTTTTCTTCCTCTTTTAGATAAAACTTGTACTAAATCAAATCCAGGTCTTCTATTTCCTTCAATGAAAGTAGCGCCATCATCTGTAACAGCTACATCCCAACCAACTACATGAATATTTTTATTTACTAAAGCAGCATCCAAAACTAATTTTTTTACTTTATCCCAATTAGGTATTTGGAATCCATCAAACTTAATTTTAGATTTAGGATGAGATTCAAAATATTCTAATTTTTTATTAAAAGCAGAACCTACTAATTTACCAGTATCTAAATCTACTAAACAAGCCATACCACCTTGATGGAAATTATCAACATTAGCTGTACCATCACTAAATCTCATAGCAGCAAATAGTATTTCAGATTCATTATTATAACCAAAAGTCATAATTCTTATTGTATTAACACTCGTATCACATATTTTACTTATTTCTTTATTTTGAATAACATATTCTTCTAAAAATA
>CAZYWD010000094.1:0-3497 GCA_964651795.1 uncultured Muribaculaceae bacterium | reverse complement strand
TTTAAACATCTCATACTGCAGACACATTCTAGATTCATTGTAAAGAAACTATTAGTTGCTACAAATGGATAAACAGATGTTGTATCTGTATTTGGTGCTAATACTCTGAATGTAGCACAATTTTCATCTATTTTTTCTACTCTAAATGCACAAGATGTATTGTCAGTACCATCACATGCTGTATTATATTCTTTAGTTGTTGGCATTCTCCAAGGAACACCGTTACCACAACAAGTATATAACATTACAGGTCTTGTATTACATCCTATGCTACTAGTACCGCAACCTAGAAAACCTCTATCACATGTATCTAAACATGCATCACTGCATTCTGCATTTTGTTGAAGGACACAAATAACTTTTAATATTTCTGCAATACAACCAGAATTATTATTATTACACATATAATCCACCCCTTCTTTATTTTCATTATAGCTTATGTCATATTCCTAAAAAAGTGTTAACATTCACCTATATAATGGTTAAAAATAATAAAAATTTGCTTGATTTCATAAATATAAGTATAATGATAATGGAGGTTATTATGAAAAGAGGAATAGTCTTATCTGGAGGAGGATCTAAAGGTGCCTATGAAATAGGTGTTTGGAAAGCTCTAAGAAAATTAAATATAAAATATGATATTGTAACTGGTACAAGTGTTGGAGCTTTAAATGCAGCCTTAATGACACAAAATAAATACCATAAAGCAGTTAAATTTTGGAATAATTTAGAATTTAGTGATGTAGTTGATGAAGAAATAGAAAGCAATGAAAAAAAAGAAATATACAAAAAATACTTTAAAGCCATTTTAAAAGGTGGAATGACAATAAAAAATCTTGAAAGAACAGTTGATGAAGCTTTAGATGTAAATAAAATATATCGTTCTAGAATAGACATAGGATTTATTACATTTAAACTAAAAACATTAAAACCATTAATACTTATAAAAAAAGGAATACCTAAAAATAAATTTAAAGATTATTTAGTAGCGTCTGCTTCATGTTTTCCAGCATTTACTAAAAAAGTAATAGATAGTGAAGAATATATAGATGGTGGAATATATGATAATTTACCAATCAACTTAGCTATTAAGATGGGGTCAACTGAAGTAATAGCTGTAGATTTAGAAGAAATAGGTATTAAACAAAAAGTAAAAGATGATACTATTCCTATTAAATATATTAAACCAAGAAATGATATAGGTTCATTTTTAATATTTGAAAGTGATATGTCTAAAAGAGCTATTAGATTAGGATATAATGATACTTTAAAAGAATATAACAAATTAGTTGGAGATAAATACACATTTAAAAATCTAACAAAAAATTATAATAAATATTATAGTATTATAAAAAAAGAAATAAAAGACAATTTAAGAGATATTGGAACTTATAAGAAACTATTAAATGAGAAAACAGCATATAAAGAATTTAATAATATAATAGAAAACTTAGGCTATTTATTTGATATTGATGATTCTTATGTATATAAAATAAAGAAATTTAACAAATTATTAATAAGTAAATTAAATAATACAAAAGAATTAAATATACTTAATTCATTAAAAGAAAATAAAAAAATCTTATTTAATAAAGAAGTTGTAAAATACATTTATAATAATTTAGATAATAAAAAAATAAACAAATATTCTTCATTATTACAAAAAGAATATCTATGTGCATTATATTTAAAAATCATTATAGAAAACAAATAAAATTTATGTTATTATATTAATGGAGGTTGTTATGAAAAAAATATGTTATTTATTAATATCACTATTTATACTATACTTCGCTGTTCAAATAGCATTCGTTTTTTTTGGAACAGGACACAGTATACACTATAAAGTAAATGATTTTAATATAAAAGAGACTTTAACACAAAATAAAAAAAATGAAACGGATAATTATTATTTTGAAATAGAAAAAGATGATATATTATTTAACTTTCAAATTATGAATATAAAACAAGGTAGTAAATTAATAAAAGAAATAAAATATTTTAAAAATACAAATTATGAATGTATGATACCTATATTTAGAATAAAAGGACATCATACAGATCTTGTATGTAAAAAAGATGGAATATATTACTACTATAATACAATAAGAGGTAATGATCCTGAAATAGATAATTTTGCGCAAGAATATGTTAGTGAATATGTAGATAATTTAGAAGTTAAAAAAGAAAATGGTAATTTATATGTTTATAGTAATTTAATAGATAATCACTTCATAGGATTAGAATATTATAAAGGAATATATGATATTAATAAAAAAGCTAATTATAAAAAAATATCACTATTTAGAAATGAAAAATATACAAAAGAATTATCTACAATAGTTGATAAATATTATATATCAGCTGATTATGATCAAGAATATGATTTTCACAATTTTGAATTAATAAATTTAGAAACATATACTGTAAGTAAAATAACATCAAATTCTGCTATTTCATTAAATTCATATATACAAGGTGTTGTTGATAATTCACTTTATATATTAGATAAAAGTAATAAAAAACAATATGAAATTAATTTAAAAACAAAAGAAGTAATAGAAATAGGTAATGAATCTATTGGTATAAAAATATATAAAGATAATGAATTTGTAAATGGAAATATCTATGAAGCTATTTCAAATAATATTATGTTCAATGATAATACTATGGATAGTAATTTTAATAATAAAATTTATTCTAAAGTAGAAAAAGTAGGTAATAAATTATCTGGATATTATTACTTATATGAAAAGGCAAATAATATTTATAGAGTATATAGAGCATCAATTATGAATACAAATGTTGTGACTTATTTATTTGATACAACAGATATTGATAGTGTTAAATATGTTGATGAATATGTATATTATATTTATAATTCAGAAATAAAATATTTTAATGAAACAACAGGTAATAAAACAGTATTAAAATATAATGATATGGAATACAATAAAGGATTAAAATATTATGTTTACTCAAAATAAGAACCTAGTTCTTATTTTTTCATATACTACTTTAGAGGTGAATATATGTATAGAGTTTATCAAGTTCAAGCTAATGATACATTAGAAAGTATTGCTCAAAGTTTAAATACAAATGTTGATGTACTTAAAAGATTAAATGGGATTAGTGATAATATGCAATTAATGCCAAGTAGCTTTATTATTGTTCCAGTAACTGATGATAGATTTACAACATATATAGTTAAACAAGGAGATACTATATATGGTATAGCTAGAGAATATGGAGTAGATGATGATGTATTATTAAAAATAAATGGCTTAAATAAAGAAGATTATATCTATCCAAACCAAGAAATAATAATACCAAATAAAAACTACAAATTTTATGTAACTACTGAGGGAGACACATTAGAATCAGTTATTAGAAATCTAAATATAGATTATAATAACTTGTTAGGAAACAATAAAGAGATATTTTTAATTGAAGATCAATTGATTATTTATAAATGACATTACAAAATGTCTTTTTTT
>CAZYWD010000093.1:0-3519 GCA_964651795.1 uncultured Muribaculaceae bacterium | reverse complement strand
ATATATGCTCACATAACAAAAAAACAGACAAAGTCTGTTTGTTTTTTTATGGAGCAGATGATGAGAATCGAACTCACGCAGTCAGCTTGGAAGGCTGAGGTTCTACCATTAAACTACATCTGCAAATTTAGTAGGCAATATTAATTATACCGGAAATTTTTATATTGTCAATAACTTTTTAAAATTTTTTTAAAAAAATGCATAAAATTAATTATGTAAAAGAAATGTTAAATAACTATTAAAATATTGAATAAATTGAAAAATAATAATATTTATAGTATAATTTAATTACTGCGAATAGGAGATGGAAATATGAAATTTATAAAAGATCATAAATTAGGTGTAATATTTTTAGGTATCGTTCTATTATTTATTATATTCATAATAATTGTTTTTAGTAGATTTATAATAAATAAAGATGTTGATGAATATGGAACAAGATTAGAAGGTATTGATAAAGTATCTATAAAAAAAGAAGTAACTACAACAATGAAAAAAGAATATGAAGAAAATGAAAAAATAGAAAAATTTACTTATGAATTACAAGGTAGACTTATAAACCTTATATTAGATGTAAAAGATGGTACAACTTTAGATGAAGCAAAAGAACTAGGAAATAAAACACTAGAATATTTTGATGACGAAGAAAAAACATATTATGATATTCAAGTATTCTTAAAAAACACAAATGAAAAAAATGAAGAATATCCTATTATAGGTTATAAACACAAAACAAGTGAAGCACTTGTTTGGAATTAGGTGGTAAAATGAAAAAAATAATTGGAATAATAGTAACAGCAATTATCTTACTAGGACTAGGTGGAGGAATATTCTACTTTCTAACTAAAGAAGATAGTGATTCTACATTAACTATATTAGAGAAACAATGGATAGAAGATAATAAAAACACAATGCAAGATTTCGCTATAGTAAATAAAATTCCAGCTTTTACATTAAATGGTGAAGGAATAATATATGAATATTTAACTGAATTAGAAGAAAAAACAGGATTAGAATTCAATATAATGACTTATACTTATGAAAGTGAAATACCAGCTAAATATGCATTTATGATTGTAGATAAAAAAGAAAAAAATGATGTATTAGTATATCAAGATAACTATGTTTTAGTATCAAAAAAAGAAAACAAAATATTAAATTTAGATGAAATAAGAGATATGAATATTGGTGTTATAAAAGATAAACTAGATATAACAAATAGTTACTTAAATAGTACAAATACATTATCATTTACTTCTTATGAAACTAATAAAGCATTATTAGAAGAATTTGAAACAGAAACTACAAAATTAGATGCTATTGTATTACCAAAAACAATGTATTTAGAAACAATAGCTAATAAATACAATATAAATTATAATATAACAGAAATGACTAAAGACTATGTAATAAGATTAGGTGATAATAGTACATTAAATAATATAATAAAAAAATACTTTAAAAAATGGAATAATGAATCATATCAAACAGTATTAAGCAATTACTTTACAAAAAATTATTTTAACTTTACAAATATTAATAATGATTCAGAAGTTAATTTCAAAAGTAAACAATATAAATATGGTTTTGTTAATAATGAACCATATGATAAATTAGTTAATGATAAATTAATAGGTATAAATAGTTCTATAATAAAAGAGTTTTCTGATATTGCTGATATTGAAATAACTTATACAGAATATAATAATTATAAAGATTTAGTTGATGCATTTAATAGCAATAAAATAGATTTCTTTATGAATCAAACTAGTACAAATAAATTTGATTTAGATGTTTATCAAACATTATCGCCATTTGATGAAAAAATAGTTATAATTACTGATAGTCATAATGAAACAGTAGTAAATTCATTGAATTCACTAAAAAATGCAACTGTAATGACTTTAACTAATACTAAAGTATCTTCATATTTAGATAAACAAAAAATAACATTAAAAAAATATAAAACATTAAATGATTTATTAGGAAAAGAAAATAGTAAATCTATAATAGCTTTAGATTACAAAACTTATGAAATGTATTCAAGAACTAAACTTAAAAATTATACAATAAAATATGTATTTAATTTAGAAAATGGATATAATTATGTTATTAAAGATATGACAGCTAATGAAACATTCTATAAATACTTTAATTTTTATCTATCATTTATGAATGAAAAACAAACTATTAATAAAGTTAATTATAAAGATTTTGTAATAGAAAAAAACAATCAAATAATGAAAAATATTACATATATTTTAGGCTCTATATTAGTACTTTCAATTATTGGAGTAATAATTAAATTAATTAAAAACAATAAAAAGAAAATACAAGGTATAACTAAAGAAAATAAACTAAAATATATTGATATGTTAACATCACTTAAAAATAGAAATTATTTAAATGATAATATTGAATCATGGGATGAATCAGAAATATATCCACAAACAATAATGATAGTTGACTTAAACAATATAGCTTACATTAATGATAATTATGGTCATAATGAAGGTGATAACGTTATAACAGAAGCCGCTAATATATTAATTAAAAATCAATTAGAACAAACAGAAATAATAAGAACAAATGGTAATGAATTTTTAATATATTTAGTTGGTTATGATGAAAAACAAATAGTTGCTTATAAAAGAAAATTATCTAAAGAATTTAAAGAATTAGCGCATGGTTTTGGTGCTGCTGTAGGATATAGTATGATTAATGATGGTTTAAAAACAATTGATGATGCAATAAATGAAGCAACATTAGACATGAGAAATAACAAGGAAGAAACTGAAGTATAGTTTCTTCTTTACTTTTTTAATAAAAAAAGATATAATAACTCTAAAAGGGGAGGTTTTTTATGGAAAAGAAAGTTTTATTAGAAAAAATGCCAGATGGTGATTATATATTAAATAATCAAGTATTAACTAGATTAAAAGTATATAGTACTGGTGCTAACTTTTTAGATATATTAGAGTATAAACTTATCAGAGATAGAAATGATTGTTGTGAAATACAAAAAAACATAAAATATAATGGATATGTTCACGATTATTATAATGTTGAAAAAAATACTAAATTATTAGTTACAGAAGAAAATTATGAAAAAATGAAAAAAGAAATATATTTGTTTTCTTTAATATCATTTCATGATTTAAATAATATAGATGGGATAGTTGATTTTTCAGATATATATCAATTATTAGAATATAGCGATAAATTAAAAGAAGAAGGTAAATATCATTATATTAAATATTTTAATAGTATTGTTCCAACTATTTGTGTTTCAAAAGATCACTTTGAAATTGAACATTTAAATCGTTTATATAATCAAGAGTGTGTTACATTTGTAGAAGAACAACCATCAAAACAAAAAGTCATAACAAAGAGAGAAATGTTTTAGTTTCTTTTTTTTAATGATTTATGATATAATTTAACAAGGTGATTTTATGAATCAAGAAAATATTAGAAACTTTTCAATAATCGCACATATTGATCATGGAAAAAGTACTTTAG
>CAZYWD010000092.1:0-3546 GCA_964651795.1 uncultured Muribaculaceae bacterium | reverse complement strand
AATTCTCTTTGACCCATTTCTTTAGTGTCTATCACTTTTCCACCATTATCTTTGATTATTTTAGCAAAGTCAGTACTTACTTTCTTTATTTCATCTTCACTTAATGTTGGTTTAACGATAAACATAATTTCATAGTTTCTCATTTCTACACCTCCTTATGGTCTTTTGGCTTCATCTGAAGCAAGGAGTAAATTAATACTCGTTATAGATTATAGCAAAAAAAGAAAAATATGTAAAGTTTTATTAAAAAAAAGAAATTTTATATAAATGGAAATATTAAGTGTCCGCACATTTCATTAGAAATTTTATATTTCTTTTAATTCTTTATTTCTAAAATAAACGGGTATATAAGCTATTGACATTACTGCTAATCCAGTTAATTCTAATAAAAGTATTGGATAATTTATTGCTTTTAAGAATGGATATAATTTTATAATATGTTCAGGTAATTCTTGACTCATTATATAGTTTGTTCCAAATATCATATTAAATATAATCATAATACCAAATACTACATTAGCGCACAATAATGATTTTACGACATCTTTTTTTTCTATTTTTATTTTATCCATATAATAAACTATAAGATTAAATATTAGTAAACAGTGGTGACTAATTATGTAATGATAAAATAAATAATTATCAAAACAACTTGTATTATCAGGCCATAATATTGCTGGTAATGGTCCTACAAATACCCAGAAATATACTACTTTGTATAGTTTCTTCCAACCAAATATCATACTTAGTGAAAATAGATTTCCAGTTATGAAGCAAAAATGAAGTGGCAAATGTAATTTCCAATCATATACTCCATAAAATAAATATCCACCATATAAAATACACATATTGGTAATTAGTATTACTGCAAATGATATTTTTAATGCTTTTTTATGTTTTATATTTTGTAGTTTATTTCTATTTACTATTATTAAACTTAATATTATTACTAATAATACAATTAAACTTATATGTGTTAAATCAAATAAATGAAATGGTATTCCTATTTTTTCATTAACAAAAAATTCTCTCATACTACCTACTCCCTTTAAACATTAAATCTAAAATGGCATATATCTCCATCTTGCATAATGTATTCTTTTCCTTCTATTCTTAATCTTCCAGCTTCTTTTACTTTTAATTCTGTACCATGTTGTTTTAAATCTTCATAGCTAATTACTTCAGCTCTTATAAATCCTTTTTCAAAATCAGTATGTATTATTCCAGCACAGGCAGGTGCTTTCATTCCTTTTTTAAATGTCCAAGCTCTACATTCGTCTGTTCCAGCAGTAAAATATGTGGCTAGACCTAATAATTTATATGTGGCTGTTATTAATTTATTTAAGCCAGCTTCTTTAATTCCTAAATCTTCTAAAAATTCTAATCTTTCTTCATCAGTTAATTCTGATAATTCTGATTCTATTTTTGCTGATACTGTTATTACTTCAGCATTTTCTTTAGAAGCATATTCTCTTATTTTATCAACATAAATATTTCCATCATTTAGTAAATCTTCTTCACTTATATTAGCCATATATATAATTGGTTTAAGTGTTAATAAACAAAATGCTTTTATCATATTTAATTCTTCATCTGTAAATTCTACTCTTCTAAGTGGAATGTTTTTTTCTAGATTTTCTTTTATTTTATTTAATAATTCTACTTCTATTTTTGTTTCTTTATCTTTAGACATAGCTGCTTTTTTACCGATTCTATTTAATCTATTATTTATTACTTCTAAATCAGCTAACATTAATTCTACATTTATTATTTCTATATCTCTTATAGGATCTACTGTTCCTTCAACATGAATTATATCATTATTTTCAAAGCATCTAACTACTTCTACAATAGCATCTGTTTCTCTTATATGTGATAGAAATTTGTTTCCTAATCCTTCACCTGTAGAGGCACCTTTTACTAATCCTGCAATATCAGTATATTCTATTGTAGTAGGTACAAGTGACTTTGGTTTATATAAATCATTTAAATAATTTAATCTTTCATCTGGTACTACTACTACTCCAACATTTGGATCTATTGTAGCAAATGGATAATTAGCTGCTAATATCTTTTGTTTTGTTATGGCATTAAATAATGTTGATTTACCGACATTTGGTAAACCTACTATTCCTGCTGTTAAACTCATATACATACCTCGTTTCGTTATTTATTATATCATTATATTAAAATAAAAGAAAGATAGAAAAAATACATGATTAATTTATATTATTTACTAAATTGTTTAATATTTCTTTATCTAACATCACTTGCTTTCCTCTAATCTCATATATCATATTTTCTATATTGTCTTTTATCATTAATTGTGTCATATCTAAACTACTATAATTAATATACGAGATATTATTTAGAATTCCTCCTAAAACAAAAAAAGAGTTATAAACTCTTATAATAAAAATTATTTTTCTTTAAATACCATGAATTTACCACGCATAGCTACTTCTACTGTTTCATTAATATATTGATAACCATAATTTATACCAAAATTTGATTGATTATTAATAGTTGGTGTTTCACCCTTAGATACTGTCGAATCTATATATCCATCCATATTACCACAACGAGCCTCAACTTCACTCTCTTTATTAGTATTATAGTATAATTTATCATTAACCATTATCATTTGATTTTTAATTTCTTCCTCATTTTCAATGATAACTGTATTTAATAAATCTTTTATAACATCATCCGTAAAATAATATGTATCCATAAATACAAAAATATATCTAATATTATTTTTCAAGATACTTACTTCTTTATATTTATCAGTATTAAATATATATCCGACATAATCTCCATTAATTATAGTAATATTATTTAATAATGGTAACGCTACTGAAGCAAAATTCTTGATATTATAACTTTCTTTCATTTTTTTAGTACTTGTAAATATATTATTTTTTATGTCTTTATTTTCTAATAAATATTCAAATAATTCTATATCATTATTTATATTGTTTTTTTTCAAGAATTTTTCAAAATCAAAATCACCTAAGCTGTTGCCATTATCTGAGAAATATGTTTTGTCAGCTTTTAACATATCTACATATGTCATTCCAGTTCCCATTCCAAAATAAGTGATTGCTCTTGATGAAAAGGTATTTAAAGTATATCTATCAAAATCTTTGACATCATTATCCTGTTTTTTAAATTTTTTAAAATCATTTCTTATTTTAATATCACCAAATGTTAAATAATCAGTTGTATTTTGTGTCTTAATTGTTATTGTATCTTTAATAGTTAATCCGTTAATTAATTCTTCATAATCTGAATAAGCATTTGTACTATATAAATATAGGCAAAAACCTTTATATCCAAAATAAATACCTATAACTAAAATAATACTTACTATTACTAGTATAATGTGTTTTTTATTCATCTAGACCACTCCTTATTATGATTATACAATAATAATATTAATAAGTAAATATATGAAAAAATCGATTCCCATTGAATCGACTTTGTTTTTTAATGGGGCTTTACTCATCTATTTTCTCAGCCCACAAACTCACTAGCTGAGAACAC
>CAZYWD010000091.1:0-3572 GCA_964651795.1 uncultured Muribaculaceae bacterium | reverse complement strand
TCACTTATTTTAATTTCTTTAGTTTCTATTTGTAACATATTATCCCTCTTTCCTAGTACACAAAAAAATACCAACTATTATTTAGTTAGTATTTTCTATACATACTCGAAAAGTTCGAGTTTCCTATCAATATGGTGCCAATTATAAGAATCGGACTTATGTCTAATCATTACGAGTGATTTGTTTTACCACTAAACTAAATTGGCATATATAAAATCAATAAATGATTTATCTTCAAAATGGTGACCCGTATGAGGTTCGAACTCATGAATATCGCCTTGAGAGGGCGACGTGTTAAACCACTTCACCAACGGGCCATATCAAAATTATACCACTCAAATAAAAATAAAACTAGTATCTAGTTTTATAAAATCAAATTTTTTTAATAACTATTTCACTTTTCTTATATTCACTAACTAAATCATTAAAAAAAATATCATTATTTTCAATTATATTCTTAGTATCAATAACAACATCATTAATTTGATACTCATTAATAATATTATTCATTTTATCTTTTAATTTTTTAATACCCTTCTTATTCATATTACCTTCTAAATAAATAAATAAAGTATCATCACTATATATAATGTCTGTTTTCACATTAATCACCTAACTTACTATAACACACCAAAATATAAAAAAAAACAACTTCGACAAAACTAGAAAAATACTCGAATTTATTTCAATTATAAGACAAAATATGCTATAATGAAAAAGTAAGGTGATTTTATGAAAACAATAAGTATTATTGTCGGAAAAATAGTAATATTTTTTGGTAATATTTTAAATAGAGGTAGTGTTTTACCTGGTTATATTGCTTTAAAAATAAATAAAAATTTATTACGACAAATTAAACTACCTAAAAATATAATAGCTGTAACAGGAAGTAATGGTAAAGGATCTACTTCTAGTTTGATTGCTAAAATATTTAAAGATCAAGGATATAAAGTAACATATAATGATAAAGATTCTAATTTAACAGAAGCTATTGCAACTTCAATAATTAAAGACTTAAGTATAAGTGGTAAATTAAAAACTGATGTCTTAGTTATGGAAGTTGATGAAAGATATACAAAATATGTATTTAAAGATATAAAACCTAAAGTATTAGTTGTTACTAATATTTGTAGAGATCAACCTCCTAGACAAGGAAACTATGATTTAGTATTTGATATTTTAAATAACTCATTAAATAAAGGTACTACTCTTGTTTTAAATGGTGATGATCCATACTTAAGAAAATTTAAAAATAGTGCTATATATTATGGAATAGAACAAAATAAATATTCTTATAAAAAAAATATGTTTATGAATTTAAATATTAATTATTGTCCTATTTGTAATAACAAATTAGAATACAATTACTATAACTTTGAAAATAATGGTGACTATTATTGTACTAAATGTAATTTTAAAAGACCAAATATTGATTATAAAGTAACTAAGATAGATTATAAAAATAACCTATTTGAAGTAAATAATAAGTACAATCTTAATATGGGATATAATATATTATTTTCAGTTTATAATACCCTAGCCGCTTTTACAGTTTCAAATATATTTAAATTAGATAATAATAAAACAATAGAATCAATTAAAAATTCAGAAAAAAATAAAAAAATATATAATACTTATGAATATAAAGATAGATTAGTAACTGTTTTAAACAATAAAAATGAAAATAATTCTTCATTTAATCAATCACTATTATATATAAATAGATTTAAAGAAGAAAAAACTATTGTTATAGGTTGGAAAGAAATAAGTAGAAGATATAATTTTGATGATTTATCTTGGCTATATGATATTGATTTTGAGATATTAAAGAAACATAATATCAATAAAGTAATTTGTGTTGGAATAAATAGATATGATATCGCATCAAGAATAAAATTAGCTGGTATCTTAGAAGAAAAAATAGAAACATTTGATAATTTAAATGATGCTTCTAAATATATTAAAAATAAAACTAAAGGAAACATATATGCAATATTAAATTTTGATTATGTTAAACCATTTAATGAATTAATGGAGAGTGTTGATAATGACAATTAATATAGTACATTTATATTATGATATTTTAAATTTATACGGTGAATCTGGTAATATTAAAGCTATTAAAAGCTATTTAGAAAAACAAGATATCAAAGTAAATATAAAATTTATCACTTTAAATGATAAAATTGATTTAACTAACATAGATTTATTATATGTGGGATGTGGTACTAGTAGTAACCAATTAATGATACTAAAACACATAAATAAATATAAAAAAGAAATAAAAGAATTTATTGATAATAATAAATTTGTAATAGCAACTGGTAATTCAATTGAATTATTTGGTAAAACAATTGATAATAATAAAGCTTTAGGTATATTTAATTATAATAGTACTAAAACTGATTTTAGAATTGTTGATGAAGCTTTATTCAAATGTAATTTAATTAAAAGTAATGTAATTGGTTTTCAAAATCAAGGTAGTGTTATTAAAGATATAGATAATAATTTATTTGAAGTTATTAAAGGAACTGGAAGTTATCCTAAAAGTAAATATGAAGGATATACATACAATAATTTCTATGGGACATATTTAATTGGACCTATTTTAGTTAGAAATCCCGAATTATTAACTTATCTTATGAATAAGTTAATTAAAGAAAATGGCAAAAATTGGAAAATTAAGAAAATAAATTTAAAATTTGAGCAAAAAGCATTTAACAATTTCATAAATTTGTATTATAATAGTATATAGATAGTAGTAAAGGAGGAAAACTTATGAGTGATCAAACAATATTAGAAATAATAAATGAAAATCTCAAAATTTCCGACAAATATATCATTATTCGTGATAAAGATGGAAATATAGTATTTCCTAAAGATTTAGATTCAATTAAAGACATCGAAAGATTAATGAAACTAAAGCCTAATGGAAGAGAATTATATGATGAAAAAACAGGAAATAATTACTTAAAAAAATCATCTGTTTTTTATCATGAGGATAAAGAATATATATTTGATTTAATTGAAAATAATAATAAGCTTAAAAAGATTGAAGAAAAATCTAGATTTGATGATACTACTAATTTATTAAATAAAGATGCTATTATGACTGTATTAGATAAGTACATATTAAATAGAGAAGAAGATATTGAATCATTATCAATAGTTGTATGTGATATTGATAAATTTAAAGTGATAAATGATACTTATGGACATTTAGCTGGTGATAGAATATTAGAAGAAGTATCCAATGTACTAAAAGAATATATTACTAATAATTGTTCTATAGGTAGATTTGGTGGAGATGAATTTGTCTTAATTATTAAAAATATTAATTCAAATAGTATTTATAAAATGTTGGAAAAATTAAGAAAACAAATAAATACAATATATGTTAAATATGATAATAAAGAAATTGACAATGTCACTATGAGTTTTGGTGTTTATTGTATTAATGAATATAAAGATTTGAATTTTACTAGTTTAAATAATATTATTGCTGAAAGACAAAGTATGTTTTATAATGCTGATGAAGCTTTATATGAAAGTAAAGAAAATGGTAGAAATAA
>CAZYWD010000090.1:0-3587 GCA_964651795.1 uncultured Muribaculaceae bacterium | reverse complement strand
ATAGCAACTACTATTTCACCATTTCTAGCAGTATTTCTTTTTTCAACTATAACAATATCTCCATCTAGTATTCCAGCATTAATCATACTACATCCGCTAACATTAAGAGTAAATACTTCTTTGTTTTTTGGAACTAAGTATGATGGTAATGAGAAAAATTCATTTGGTCTTTCAATAGCTTCTATTGGACTACCAGCTGTAATTTTACCTAATAATGGAACATCAATAATTAATTCATTTTTAGGTTCAAATTCATTATCTACTAATAATTCTAAAGCTCTATTTTTAGAATTTTGTTTCTTAATGTATCCTAATTTTTCTAAATTAGCTAAATGTGCATGTGTAGTAGCAGGTGATGAAGTACCAATTGCTGATCCTATTTCTCTAATAGTAGGTGGATAACCATGTGACACTATATACTTTTTAATATAGTTCATAATTTCATCTTGTCTCTTTGTTAATTCTTTCAAAATAACAACCTCCTTTTTGTCTATGTGTAAAGTATAACATAAAAAATGTAAAAAGTCAAACTTTTGTTCGTAAAAAGTATTGACACGAATAAATGTTCGTGTTAAGATGGATGTAATGAAGGAGTGATAATATGTTAGAAATGTTAAAAAACAAAACAATGGTATTATTTATTGTATTAGTATTAGGATTCGGTTATTTAGGAACTGTTGGTGATACTCAACAATTAAATTATGAAGAAATCAATAATATTCAAATAGTTAATCAATAAGACTTTATATTTTTCTAAAAATTTGCTATACTATTATATAGTACGGTAGGTGAATATTATGGATAATGAAATAATTGCCAATATAAAATCTTTAGGAATTGATATGATAAATGCAGCTAATAGTGGGCACCCTGGTATTGTACTAGGTGCTGCTCCTATTATCTATACTTTATATGCTAAACATTTAGATATAAGTATAAGAGATTCAAAATGGTTTAATAGAGATAGATTTGTTTTATCTGCAGGTCATGGATCAGCTTTATTATATGCAACTTTATATATGGCTGGGTATGATTTATCAATAGATGATTTAAAGAATTTTAGAAAAGTTGGATATAAAACTCCAGGACACCCAGAATATGCTGTAACACCTGGTGTAGATATGTCAACTGGACCTTTAGGTCAAGGCATAGCTTCAGCTGTAGGTATGGCTATTGCTAGTAAAAAATTAAGAGAAGAATTAAAATTCCCTAAAAAAAATTTATTAGAACAAGAAAAATCTTTTATCAATAACAACATATATGTATTATGTGGTGATGGAGATTTAATGGAAGGTATAAGTACTGAAGCTGCTAGTATAGCAGGTAATTTAAAATTAGATAATTTGATAGTATTATATGATTCTAATAATATAAGTTTAGATGGATCAACTGATTTAGCATTCAAAGAAAATGTTTTAGAAAAATTCAAAGCAATGAATTGGGATACAATATTAGTGAAAGATGGTAATGATGTAAAAGAAATAGATAAAGCTATATCTAAAGCAAAATCTTCTGATAAACCAGTTATTATTGAATTTAAAACAGTAATTGGCAAAGGATCTTTTTTAGAAGGAACTAATAAATCACATGGTAAACCTCTAAGAAAAGAAGATATAGAACAATTAAAAAATAATTTGAATATTCCACAAGGTGCATTTTATGTAAATGAAAGAGCTAAAATGGCTTTTCAAAGACAAATATCTGAAAGAACAAATGAAAAATATATGGAGTGGGCGAATAATTATAAACTATATGATAATCATGAATTAAATATTAAACATGAATTATATGATTTTATATTTGATGTAAAAAATAATATAAAATTAGATTTAGATGAATTTAAATTTGATGAAGATTTAAAAGAAGCTACAAGACAAACAAATAAAATTATAATGAAAAAAATTGCTTATAAATTACCAAACTTTATAGGAGGATCTGCTGATACGGCAAGTGCTACTAATGCATATTTAGAAGGATATGAAGATTTAACTAGTGAATCACTTAAAGGTAGAAATATTAGATTTGGTGTTAGAGAACATGCTATGGGAGCTATATTAAATGGGATTAGTTTATATAACTATAGAACATTTGGTTCAACTTTCTTAAGTTTTTCTGATTATATGAAACCAGCTATAAGAATGTCTGCTTTAATGAAATTACCAGTTATTTATATATTTTCACATGATTCTATTTTAGTAGGTGAAGATGGTCCTACTCATCAACCAGTTGAACAATTAGTATCTTTAAGAGCAATACCAAATCTAAATGTATTTAGACCTTGTGATGCTCATGAATTAGTTGAATGTTGGAATGTGATATTAAATGATTATGATACTCCTAGTGCTTTATTATTATCAAGAACTGAAGTATCACTACTAAATAATACTAAGAATGCTCATGTAGATAAGGGCGCATATATTTTAAAACAAGAAGAAGGAAAATTAAATGGTATTATAATTGCTACAGGTACTGAAGTACATACAGCTTTATTAGTATCTCATAATTTAAAAAGAAAATATGATAAAAATATAAGAGTAGTTAGTATGCCTTGTAAAGATATATTTGAAAAACAATCAAAAGAATATAAAGAACAAATATTACCTTTAGGTTATAAAAAATTTGTAATTGAAGCAGGATCTAAATTAGGATGGGAAAGCTATGTATATAATGAATCATATTTATTTACAATAAATGATTTTGGTATAAGTGGACCTAAAGATCAAGTATTAGATTATATGCATTTTGATTATAATACTATAGAAAATGGTATATATGATTTAATAAAATAATACATTTTTGATATATATTATCATATAATATATTACCAGTATCAATTTGACAAAAAGGATATTTTTTGGTATATTACATACATAAATTTGATGGCACATTATTCTAGTCAATTAAATTTATTATGAAGATGGGGCTAAAAATCCATTAAAGAGCACATCGGTGAAGCTTTTGGTGCTTGCTTTATACGCCCAGTGTAGGGTGAGTGCTGGAAGATAGAATATTGGGCGACCGTAATGGCATACGTAATCGACCCAATGTTCGTGGAGACCTAATCTTGTTATAAGCCTATACACAATTGTTGATGGACTTGTGACGAATTAGGATTAAACCTACTATGTGGGGCAACTTACGAGTAGTGTAGCTTGTCTTGAGTGAATATAGGGAATTAATGACAGATAATAATATTTTGGCCGAAATATTATTGTTATTGCTTTATGAAACTATGTTTGCAAAAAAGAACTAATAATAAATTATTGTCGAAGAAAATTCCTAGAGTGCTGTTAATATAGGATTGCAGTATGTACTAAGTGGTAATCAAGTCATATATTTGGTGACAATATATTGGTTTATTTAAAGGGGAACCGCTTATTGGTAACGATAAGTAAAAACCAGAGAAATTCTACTTGACCTAAGACATAAAGTTAACTATATTAATTGCCATTAATTTTATTATTTAAGGAAAAATATTCCTTTTTTTTTATAAAAAATGATATAATATATATAGGTGAATTAAATTGAATAAAGATGATAAAAAAAGTTTAAAGAAGCAATTACAAAGAAATAAGAAAAAAGAATTA
>CAZYWD010000089.1:0-3601 GCA_964651795.1 uncultured Muribaculaceae bacterium | reverse complement strand
AATTTGTTGATTTTAGCATAATAATTATGATTTTTTGTTAAATATTTAGCAATATAATATTTCATTATATCTAAATTTCTAACTAATAATCCAATATATATAATTGCTTTTAATTTCCAAAACTTGTCGAAATATAGTAGTTTTGGAAAAACATTTCCAAAACTTGACAATTGTGTAAAAAGAATATATACTTATATCAGAGGTGATAACTATGATAGAAAGAGTAGAATATCTTGATGAATTAAAGAGATGGAAAGATAAGGATTTAATCAAAGTTGTAACAGGTATAAGAAGATGTGGTAAATCTACATTATTTGAATTATTTATAAAATGGTTAAAAGAAAAAGGAGTAAAAGATAATCAAATAATACATATAAATTTAGAAGATGCTACTTATGATTTTAGTAATTATAAAGAATTATATAATTTTGTTAATTATAAAATAGATTCAGATAAACAATATTATGTTTTTTTGGATGAAGTTCAAAATGTTCCACAGTTCCAAAAAGCAGTAGATAGTTTATATATAAAGAAAAATGTTGATGTTTATATAACTGGATCAAATGCCTATTTATTATCTGGAGAACTAGCTACATTACTTTCTGGAAGATATATAGAAATAAAAATGTTACCATTATCATTTAAAGAATATATATCTGCATTTGATGATAATAAAAATTATCATCAATTATTTTTAGAATATATGAAAAATGGTGGGATGCCAGGAAATATAAATATATTAAAAACATCACCAAATGATATAGATAAATATTTGGATGGAATATTTTCAACAATAGTATATAAAGATATTATGGCAAGAAATAAAATAGCGGATAAGATGCTTTTAGAAAGTATATTAAAATTTGTTTTTGATAGCATAGGAAGTCCAATATCAACAAAGAAAATCAGTGATACATTAACAAGTAAAGGAATGTCTACAAGTAATCATACTGTAGAAAACTATTTAACGGCATTTATAGAAAGTTTTTTAATATATAAAACTGAAAGATTTGATGTTAAAGGAAAAAACTTGCTTGCTAGAGATTATAAATATTATTCAGTTGATACAGGCCTTAGAAGTTATTTATTAGGTAAAAAGGCTGATAGTGATATGGGGCATATATTAGAAAATGTAGTTTATCTAGAATTACTAAGAAGAGGTTATAAAGTATATGTTGGTAAAGTTGATGATTTAGAAGTAGACTTTGTAGCTGAAAATAGGGATGGATTAAAATATTTTCAAGTTTCATTAACAGTAAGAGATGAAAATGTTTTAGAAAGAGAATTAAGATCATTACAAAGAACAGGTGATCATTATCCTAAATATTTATTAACATTAGATATGGATTTAGAATCTGATTATGATGGTATAACAAAAATCAATGTAGTTGATTGGCTATTAAAAGATGAATAATAACTATCAGACAAATTAAATTTATATAATTTGTTTGATAGTTTGATTAAATTTAAAATAATATAAAACTGATAATTACATAGAGTAGGATTTATGAAAACAATAGATAAAATATTTTATTATGAAATTGGAAAAATACTAAATCAAAAAAGAAGAGAAAGAGGATGTAGCTTAAGATATTTATCAAAACTTACAGGAATTAGTAGTACTTCTTTAGATAATTATGAACTTGGCATATCACGAATGAACATTAAAAATTTTGAAATTATTTGTGAGTGTTTAGGAATTCAACCTAAAATCGATATAAGTATAAATATTGGAAACACTAAAATAACACCGTAATAAACATTTAATTAAAACTTTTAGGTAGCATTTTGGGGGGATAGATGTTAAATCCAAATAAGTATAATTTGATTTTAAATAATCAAATTATGAAAATAGTTTAAAAAGTAATTTTTGAAGAGAGTGATAACTATCTTTTTTTTTATTTCAAATTAAAAAAGATAAAGATTACTATTTAAATGCACAATTTTTTACATATAAATGTTACAAACTATAATATATTTTCTTTTTTTTAATTATATGTTATTATATTTTCAGAAAGTATTTTAAAAAAGTAGGAGGCAATTATGTTAAAAATAAGTAAAATTATAGATGGATTAGATATGAATAGTGATGAAATAGAAGTTTATTTTAATCTGAAAAATCAAGAATTAGTTATGTCATATAATTATGAATTAGATGAAGATGATGAGGAGACTTTTAATGATGTTTTAATAAGGTTACCAAATCAATATGAAATACATGAATATTCAATGATGGAGAGTTTTATGGAAACAATTGATGATAATATATTATATAATCAACTTTTAATAGCAATACATGGTTCTGGTGCCTTTAGAAGATTTAAGGACACCTGTATAAACTTTAATGTCATTGATAAGTGGTATAAATACAGAGATAAAAAATATAAAGAAATAGCTATCAAGTGGTGTAATGATAATGAAATTGAATATGAAGATGATATCAATGATTAGTAAAGTGTGAAAATATGAATGATGAATATGAAATTAAAGTAGAACAAAATAAAGATATAAATAAAAAATATATTACTGATTATGAACAATGGCTATATGAAAAAGGATTAGTGAAAAAAACTATCATAAAACATTTAAATAATATTGATTTATATATTAATGAATATTTAAATTACTATGACATTACTAGAATGGAAGATGGAATCAGTTGTGTTTATTCATTTTTGAATGATTGGTTTATTGAAAAATGTATTTGGGCTTCAAAAAATTCATTGAAAGAAATAGCAACAAGTATTAAAAAATTTTATCAATGTATGTATGAAAAAAATTATGTTAGTAAAGATGATTACAAATTATTATGTAATTTAATAAAAGAAAATATGGATGAATTTTTAGACCAAATTGATTTATATGATAATGAATCATATTATAATTTTTTTTAATATAAGGAGGTATTAATTATGACTAAGGTATTAACTTTCAAAGTGGAAATTGAAGGCTTGGAAAATAAAATATGGAGGAAAATAGAAATTACTGATAGGAGGACTGTCGCTGATTTGGCATATACTATTCTTGCTACATTTGATTCGTTGGCATATCATTTATATGATATAAAACATAGTAATGATAGATATGATTGCATGATTGAACCATTAGATCTAGGAAACTTCAGTTTTAAAAACGCTGTACAAACAAAGTTAAAAGATATTGATTTTAATAATGAAAAAATGATTATGGAATATGATTTTGGTTCAACAACAACATTTATAATTACATATTTAGAGTCTAGAAATTTGGAAAAGTACAATGGTATGCATTATCCATATATAATTGATGGATCCGGAAGAGGTATGCTTGATGATATATGCGATTTTGAACTTAAAGAAATAGTTGATGATATTGACAAAAAAGGGTACTCTGAACATTACTTTACACCAGGTTATGAAAGAAATATAAAATATGATTATCGAGATTTTGATATTAAAACTAATAATTCATTGTTAAAAGGACTAGTGTTAGAAATAAAAAATGGATATGAAGTGAGGGAATAAGAGAAGAAAATTAATTCTTCTTTTATGATATAATTTTGTCAATTAGGAGGTATGTATGGAATCTAAAATATTATCTAGTGTAATTGGTTTTGTTATTG
>CAZYWD010000088.1:0-3609 GCA_964651795.1 uncultured Muribaculaceae bacterium | reverse complement strand
TTTTTTTATATTCTTCTAATGTTATTTTTTTATTATATATAATTTTAGCTAAATCAGTACCAACATATCTATAATGCCAAGGCTCATATTTAAAACCTGTAATATTTTCTTTACCTTTAGGATATCTTAAAATAAAACCATATTTATATGAATTATTTATCATCCAATTAAATTCTTTCGATTTTTCAAATTCATCATAATCATTATTAGAACCCATTACATCAATAGAAAACCCAGTTTGATGTTCTGAATGTCCTGGTTTCGCACTACATTTTAAAGCATAATCCATTCCTTTATTTTCTACATAATAATCAAATAATTCTTGTTGATAAAAATAACTTCTATAAGCTGATACTATCACAATTTTATATCCTAATTTAGAAGCATCATTACTTAAATTTTTAAAATTATCATAAGCTTCTTTTTTTAGATATTTATATTTATTAGAATATTTTAAATCAAGTAAAACTAAATCACTAGGTATGTGTTTTTTATTTAATTTATTATTTTTATTTACTAATACATCTATATCATTTGGATTATTAACTTCTTTAATATTTTTATAAAATTTAGGACCAAATATATTTAAATCTTTTGTATAAAATAAAATAATAAGTAAAATTAAAACAATATAAAAACAAATTTTAAAGATTTTTAAACTCATACTTATCACCATTATATTATATGAAAAAAAAGAAATAGATTTAATCTATTTCACAAAGTATGCATAATATTCTTCAAATGTTATACCTAAATCTTTTATTTTTTTAGCAACTTCAGTACCTACATATCTATAGTGCCAAGATTCATATTGGTATCCAGTAATATATTCTTTACCTTTAGGATATCTTAAAATAAATCCATATTTATAAGCATTATCTTGTAACCATTCATATTCATTAGAATAAGCAAAGGTATCAAAATTAGTTGATTTACTTGTTACATCAAATGCTAAACCAGTTTGATGTTCACTAAATCCTGGTCTAGCAGAATAGGTGTCAGCTAATGCATATCCATCTCTAGCTCCATAATTATTATATAATGTATTTTGAACTGAATAACTTCTATAAGGAGAATTTATATATAGTGATAATCCTTCATTATAAGCAGTATTCCACATTTCAATATATTTTTCATATACAGTATTATTTAAATATTGACTAACACCATATTTAGAATCTATTTTTACTAAATTTTCTGGTATATAATTTTTATCTAAATAATTATATTTATTAACTAAAATTAGTTCATTTTTAGATAAATCAGTAGGGGTAGTATTAGTATAAAATTTATAATCCAAATTACAATTAACATTTAAAATAATATTATAATTATCTAAATTATGATTATTTTTATAGTTTAAATATCTTTCTAAATTAGAATGAATATAATATTTTTCTTTCATTAATGAAGCTATATCATCATTATATTCTATATCACTACTGTAAAAATCATTATTGATTATATATATTATATTATCAATATTTTGATATTTATTATATAATTCAATGTATTTATTTAAATTTTCTTTTTTAAAGTTTTCATTTTTAATTAATGAAATAATATTTTCATCATATTTAATATCTTTATTATAATAATCTTTATTAACAATATAAATAATATCTTCTATTTTAAAATTATATTTACTAGAAAATTCTAAATATTGTTCTAATAGTTTTTTATTAAAATCTTTATTATTAATGATATTAATAATTTTTTCATTATACTCATATTTTAATATGATATCTTTATTATCTAATTCATTAATTATTTTAATTTGTTCTTTTGAATATCCTAAGTCTTTAAATTTGTTATTATTTAATAATATAAATACAAAATATCCAATAACTATAATTAAGACAATAGGTATTATTATTTTTAATATTTTTTTCATTTTTTACCAACTACATAATATGCATAGTATTCATCATAAGTAATATTTTTTTCATGAATTGCGGTTGCTACATCAACACCTACATATCTATAATGCCATGATTCATAGTCATAACCTGTAAGATCAGTTTTATCTTTAGGATATCTTAGAATAAATCCATATTTATGAGCATTTTTTTGTAACCATTTAAATTCATCACTATTTTCAAAGTCGTTCATAATGGTATTGTAAGTTACTATATCTAGAGCAAGACCTGTTTGATGTTCTGAGAATCCCGCTCTAGCGCTTACACTATCAGCATATTCTTCACTATTAGTATCTGCATATTTATTCCATAAGTATTCTTGAGTTTCATAATCTCTATATGAAGAAGTAACTATTAGTGTTAAATCTTCTTTTTTAGCAGCATACCACATATTTTTATATGCTTCATAAACTGTTTCAGTAATACTATTACCATCATATGAATAGTAATTACTGATTGCGACAACATTCTCTGGTGTATAATCACTTGATAATTGGTTAAACTTATTAACAAGAACTAAATTACCTTTACTTAAATCAGATTTTGTTGTTACATCTTCATCATACCATTCATGATTAGCTCTTACATTAACTAAACTAACTATATAACTTAGTTTTTCATCTCTATTTTCTTTATAATATTCTAAATATTCATCTAAATTTTTATATAAGAAATATTTTTGTTTAATAAAATTAGGAATATTTTTATTAAATTTTTTCTTTAAAATATCTTCTATATAGTTTTCTTTTAATTTTAAAATAGTTTCTACTTGGGTTTTATCATAGCCAAGTTTTTCTAATTTATAATGATTACTGTTTATTAATTTAACATAGTTAATAATACTTATAATTGCTATTATTAATGCAACAATTATTCCGAATCCTACATAAACAGATTTTTTTAATCTTCTTTTTTTCTTCATCTACCATCACCTATATTAATTATAAACAAAATAAGTATAAATTACAAGTAATGGAGGCATTTATGGAATTATTTATTTTATGTATTAAAGTGTTTTTTATAAGAATAATTGATGTATCAATGGGTACTTTAAGAACTATTATTACTGTAAAAGGTAATAGAGTAGTTGCTACTACGATTGCTTTTTTTGAAGCATTGATATGGTTTTTAGTTGTAAAAGAAGCTTTAACTACTGATATGAAAAGTCTTTGGATAGCGCTAAGTTATGCTGGTGGATTCTCAGTTGGTACATTTGTTGGTAGTTTTCTTAGCTCAAAATTTATTAAAGGTACAATTGGTTTCCAAGTTATATTAAGTAGTAAGAATGATGAAGTAATTGAAAAGTTAAGGGAAAAAGGATATGCTGTAACTGTAGTAGATACAAAAGGTCAAAAATCAGAAACTAAGTATATGTTATTTATAGAGATTAACCATCAAAGATATAATGAATTAAGTAGTATAATTAAGAAATTAGATCCTAAAGCTTTTATAGTTGTTAATGAAACTAAGAATGTAATTAATGGTTATTTTGGTAGTAGGGTGTGAATTAAATGTATAGTTTACAAACTTTATAAAATGTAAACTAACAATTTACATTTTTTAATCATTGTGATATTATAAATATAGTAAGATAGGAGTGGTTATATGACAAATAGAAAGGGTTTTACACTAATAGAGTTATTAGCAGTCATAGTAGTATTAGCGGTAATTGCTATAATAGCAGTACCAG
>CAZYWD010000087.1:0-3612 GCA_964651795.1 uncultured Muribaculaceae bacterium | reverse complement strand
TTTTTTAATGGAAATATTTGTATTAATAATAATAGGAATAAGTTTAAGTATGGATGCATTTAGTTTGTCTTTATTATATGGAACAGTAATAAAAAAGAAAAACATAAAATTTTTATCAATTATAGTAGGAATATATCATTTTATTATGCCATTACTTGGAATGTTTGTTGGGAAAAAAATAATCTCCTTATTACCAATATCAACTAATATGGTAGTTTTTATAGTTTTATTTTTAATTGGAGTCGAAATGATAGTTGAATCATTTAAAGAAGAAAAAGAATTAAAAACATTAAATCTTTTAGAAATGCTATTATTTGGTTTTGCTGTATCTATAGATAGTTTTTCTTTAGGACTGGGTTTAAGAGCAATCTATGATAATCCTTATATTGCTGCATTAATATTTTCATTATCAAGTATGATATTTACTTTTTTTGGTTTAAAATTAGGTAAATTTATTAATAAAAAAATAGGTTCTATATCTACATTAATAGGTGGCATTACTCTAATTATAGTAGGAATTATGTATATAGTGTAAAGTAAATGAATGTCTTAATTGCAATTAACCCTAAAAAATAATATAATTAGTATGGGTGATAATATGTTAGTAAATACTAAAAAAATGTTAGAAAGTGCTAGAGTAGGTAAATATGCAGTACCTCACTTTAATATTAACAATTTAGAGTGGACAAGATTTATTTTAGAAGAATGTGAAGCAAATAATAGTCCTGTTATTTTAGGTGTTAGTGAAGGTGCTGCTAAATACATGGGTGGATTCAATGTTGTTTCTGCTATTGTAAAAGAATTAGATAAATCATTAAATATTCAAGTACCTGTCGCACTTCATTTAGATCATGGGAGTAGTTTAGAAAGTTGTATTAAAGCAATAGATTCAGGTTTTACTTCTGTAATGATAGATGCTTCAAAATATGATTTAGATAAAAATATTGAAATTACTAGTAAAGTTGTAGAATATGCTAGCGAAAAAAATGTTACAGTAGAAGCTGAAGTAGGACATATAGGTGGAAATGAAGATGGCATATCTGCAGAACTTGCATATGCTAAAGTAGATGACGCTGTTAAGTTATATCAAACAACAAATATAGATTCATTAGCTCCCGCTTTAGGTAGTGTTCATGGATTATATAAAGGTGAACCAAAATTAGATTTTGATAAAATGAAAGAAATAGCTGATATAATAAGTGCTCCATTAGTACTTCATGGTGGTACTGGTATAGATGATGAAAAAATTAGAAAAGCTATAGAATCAGGAATTTGTAAATTAAATATTAATACAGAATTACAAATAGAATGGACTAATGCAGTAAAAGAGTTTTTAAAAACTAGTACTGAATATGATCCAAGAAAAGTAATAAAATCTGGTGAGGTAGCACTTAAAACTGCTGTTAAGCATAAAATAGAATTGTTGGGAAGTAATAATAAAGCTTAAGGAGGTCCTTATGAAACAAATTAGGATAACAGGACAAAATATATTGTCTGGTGAAATAAATATAAGTGGTGCTAAAAATAGTGCAGTAGCGCTTGTACCGGCTTCATTATTATCAGATGATATTGTTAGAATAGATAATGTTCCTAATATATCAGATATAGATGCTTTAAATGAAATATTAACTTTTTTAGGTGCAACTGTAAAAAGAGAAGAAACTTATATGGAAATAGATTCTTCTAGTATTGAAAATAAAGAAATACCTGAAAATATTTCAAAAAAATTAAGAGCTTCATATTATTTTATGTCAGCATTACTTGGAAAATATAAACATGTTGAAATGTATTTTCCAGGAGGATGTAATATAGGTAGTAGACCAATAGATCAAACTTTAAAAGCATTTAGATTATTAGGTGCTACTATAGAAGAAAAAAATAACAAATATAATATAACAGCTAAAGAATTAATTGGAAATAATATTTATTTAGATATGCCAAGTGTAGGTGCTACTATAAATACAATGTTAGTAGCTGTAAAAGCAAAAGGTAAAACAGTTATTGAAAATGCTGCTAAGGAACCAGAAATCGTTAGTGTAGCAACTTTTTTAAATAATATGGGAGCTCATATAAATGGAGCTGGTACTAGTAGAATAACTATTATTGGAGTAGAAAAATTAACTGGTTGTTTTACTGAAGTAATACCTGATAGAATAGAAGCAGGTACTTATTTAATAGCCGGTGCTTTAATTGGAAAAGATTTAACTATTAAAAATGTTATACCACAACATTTAGAATCATTAACTACTAAATTAATAGAAATGGGTTATGATTTAAATATTAAGACAGATTCAATAACTATTTCTAAATTAGATAATATTAAACCAGTTAACATTAAAACATTAGGTTATCCTGGATTTCCTACAGATTTACAACAACCAATTACAACTTTATTATGTATGTGTAATGGTGAATCAATATTAGAAGAAACTATCTATGAAAATAGATTTAATAATGTTGTTTATTTGGAACAAATGGGCGCTAATATAGAATTAGATGAGCAAAAATTATATATTAATGGTCCTACAAAATTTGTTGGAAAACAAGTAGTCGCAACTGATTTACGAGCTGGAGCTTGTATGATACTAGCTGGACTTGTAGCTGAGGGTGAAACAGTTGTAGAATCAGTAGAACATGTTTTAAGGGGATATGAAAATATAATTCAGAAATTACAAAATGTAGGTGCTAAAATAGAATTAGAAGAAATATAATTAAGTAGATTAAATCTACTTTTTTTTGAGGTGAAATAATGAAGTATAGAATTTTGATTTCTTTAATTTTAATTATTTTTTTAGTATTTATAATATATATAAGTAATATTGATAATAAAATATACTATTTTAATGTAATTGATAATAAATATGAATTTGAAACATATAATGAGCTATTACAAAGTGATATCAATGATTTAGAAAGATATGTTAATTATGAAAGTGATAATCAATATAGAATAACAGATTTAATAAGAGATATAAATGATAACATTAAAATAAATGATAAAACTATCCAAAATATATTGATAAAAGCTGATATAACAACTATTAGAATAGGTAATAATGAATTAAATTATAAAATAAGTAATACTAATATGAATGAGTTATTTGATTATTCTGATGAATTATTAGAAGATTTAGAAAAATTAATTAAATTAATTAGGAAATATTCTAAAGAGAAAATCGCTCTTATTGGTTATTTTAATAATAATGAGTATTATACAGAATTATATAGTTATATTAATGTTAGAGCAAAAGATATATGTGATAAATATAATATAATATTTATTGAAACAAATAATCAATTTAATATTGATGAAAATGTAAACATTTATGAAAAAATAAAGAAAAAACTATTGTTTTAATAGTTTTTTATGTTATAATAAGGAAGAATTAAATTTCTATGGCTTATATTAAAGTCATGGCGGAAGGAGATTAGTAATATGAAAAAAAATATTCATCCAAATTATGTTGACACAAAAGTTACATGTGCTTGTGGAAATTCTTTTACTGTTAGATCTAACAAAGAAGAACTACGTTTAGAAACATGCGACAAATGTCATCCTTTCTATACTGGAGTACAAGGTGCTGCAAGTAAAAAAGGAAGAGTTGAAATGTT
>CAZYWD010000086.1:0-3635 GCA_964651795.1 uncultured Muribaculaceae bacterium | reverse complement strand
ACAAAAAAAAGCACTTCAATGAAGTACTTTAAATATTATACTTGATCAACATATTCTAATAATTTTAAGAATAATTTAACAAATTTGTGTTCTAGACCTTTTCTTCTTAATTTTCTAATTTCAATTCTTTTTTTCTTAATAGTTAAATCACTAAATAAGACTTTATCAATTAAATCTTTCATACTTGTTTCAATTTGTAAATCAGATATAATTGTTTCAATATCATTATTAATTAATCTAGTAGCATCTATTTCAATATCTTTACCCTTGCAATTAACTGTTAACTGTCCAATAGTTGGTACATCTTTTACTTCTACCACAAAGTTAGTTCCATCAACATAACCTTTTGCTTCCATAGGTGTATCATTGAAATAAATAATAACATCACTTGCTTTTTTAGTATTTCTAAAAACAAATTTGTAATTTCTTTTTTCAGGAACAATACCAGATTTACCAGTAAGTGGTCTAACAATAACTGTATAATTATTTGGCATATAATTATAATCTATTGAAGTAAGTAAGAAAAATTCTTTACGGTATAAATCACTTACACCATCATCTTCATATAAATTATATGTATTACTTCTACCTGGGAATATTTGAATTTCTAAATTTTTAGGTGGTGTTGTATCATTAATAAATTCATTATCACCTAAAGTTATAATAGAACCTGCTTTAGCAAACACAGGATAATCTTCATCCTTAAAGAATGAAACATAATTTTTACCACCAGGAAATTTTTTACCAGTTACAAAGTCATACCATACACCATCTGGTAAAAAGAATTTATGAATTGATCTATTCATTATATAATCTTTCTTGTTAATAATTGGAGATACAAATAATTCAGTACCAAAATAATATCCATTACGATAATTTATATCATCGTACATTTCAGGATATTTATAATAAATTGGCATAATTAATGGCATACCATATTCATGATATTTATAACTTTCAGTATATAAATAAGGAATTAATCTATGTCTTAAATTTAAATAGTCCTTAACAATCTTATAAGTTTTAATACTCCATTTCCATGGTTCCCTTTTATAATATTTACCAGAATCACTACCAAATTTTAAGATAGGAGAAAATACTCCTAATTGAACATATCTCGTATATAATTCATTATCTTCAATACCTTTATAATATCCTCCTATATCATGACTCCAAAAAGTAACTCCCATATTAGTAGCACTAGCATTATGAATTGGAATCATCTTTAAAGTATCCCAACTAACAATAGTTTTACCTGAATATAATACTGGATATCTATGAGGTGCATACATAGTATTTCTAGATAAAATCATAGGTCTTCTCTTATAATCTCTTGCCATATCATTATAGTGATAATGATCAAGTAAGAATAATTCTTCTAATCTTTTCTTTTCTTCATAATTTATCCAATAAAAATCTACTTCCATTTCATCTAATGGATGAATTAATATTTTTAAATAAACATCAATAGTTTTTGGATCTAACACATTAAAAGGTATTGCTCCATTTTCATCTTTTTTTAAATATTCACTAATCTTAGAAAAATTAGTTTCATAAGGAAGTATTCCTTCCATAGGATCAACATTAAGTCCTAATCTAATACCTTTTTTATGTAAATATTCAATCATTTTTTTAGGTTTTTGGAAATTATTGTTATTCCAAGTAAAACCAGTTTCGTATTTTTTATCACCTATAGTACGAAGGTGCCAATCTTTATCTAATAAAACTACTGATAAAGGTATTTCTTTTTCTTCAAAATTACTAACTAATTCATTTAGTGACTGATCTGTATAATTAACATTTCTACTCCACCAGTTACCTAAAGCATATCTAGGTATTAAACCTGGATTACCAGTTATACCATAATAATCTTTTAAACATCCTGCAAAGTCTTTTAAATACATAAATAAATATGTATCAATAGCTTTACTATTTCTATATATTATATCTCCTGTTTCACTAAATATATTTGATTTAGAATCATCAATACTCGCAAATCCATCGACAGAATATAAACCTTTTTTAAGTTTTAATTTACCTTTATTATCATCTAATGACATTCCCGGTGTCCCATAATTTCTTATTTCAGGATGACCATAATACCAAATACGATCAGTATTTAATAATTCAACTTTTAAATTACCCATAGGGTTTAATTTTGAACCTTTAAATGGCTTTTCTTTAACATAAGTTAATCTAAAATATTTTGTTTCAATTTCCAAATATTTGCTATCTTCTTTAACTTTAAATTCAACTCTAGGCATATCCCTATACCAAACAAGTTCAGTTGGTCTATCTTCAAATAAACCTTCTTCACTATATTCCATTCTAATTAATCGCTCAGTTAAAATAGTGAATCTAAATTTTTCACCTTGCATAACATTCTTAATATTTGGTTTTGATTTTTCATAATTGAAATTGAATTGATCACCTAGCTTATACATATTATCACCCTTTTATATTTCTTCTATTTTCATGAAATTAGTATGTTTAACTTCATTAAATGGATAACCACCTGTTACAATAATTTTATCTGTTTTTTCTAGTCCTAATTTTTGTGCAGTTTCTTTTACTTTTTGCATCATTTTATCAAATGTTTTTATATCTCCAATTAATACTGGATATACTCCATAATAGATACTTAAATTTTTTACTGTTTTTTCATCTGGACTTAAAGCAATTATTGGACAAATTGGTCTAAATCTACTTATTTTTTTAGCAGTATAACCACTCATAGTTGGAGCCATTATCATTTTTGCTCTTAATCTATTAGCACTTTCTACTACACTATAAGCAATAGTTCCTGTTATATCTTGTTTTTCAGTTCTCATTGTTCTATCTAAGAAGTCATAATAATTAACATCTTGTTCTGTTGCTTCGATTATTTTTGCCATTGTATTTAATGTTTCTACAGGATATTTTCCAACTGTAGTTTCACCAGATAGCATAACTACATCAACACCATCTAATACAGCATTTGCTACATCAGATACTTCTGCTCTAGAAGGTCTTGAAGTAGTTTCCATAGAAGACATCATTTCAGTAGCTACTATACTAAATTTACCTTCAGTATGACATTTATTAATGATTTGTTTTTGGATTCCGGGAACTCTTTCTAGCGGTATTTCTACTCCTAAATCACCTCTTGCTACCATTACACCATCACTATTTTTTATAATATCATCCATATCTTCTACAGCTGATTCATTTTCTATTTTTGAAACAAGCGCTAATCTATCATTTTTAAGTTCAATTAAATAATCATTTATTTCTAATACATCTTCATATGTAGATATAAATGAAAGTCCTAAAAAGTCTGCTTTTATTTTGTCAGCAAATTTTATATCTTCTTTATCTTTTTTATTTAAGAAAGGTACATTTAATTTTGAACCTATTACATTAACACCTTTATAGTTTTCTATGAATCCACCATTTATTACTTCACATAATAAATAGTCAACTCCTTTTTCTAAAACTACTAATTCTATTAATCCATCATTTAATTTTATTGTTGTATGCGCTTTTATATCTCTTACAAAATTAGAATAACTAACTGCAAATTTAGTGGAATCTCCGACTAATTCATCATCATATATTCTTATTTTATCCCCTTTATTTAAATAAGCACTACCACC
>CAZYWD010000085.1:0-3664 GCA_964651795.1 uncultured Muribaculaceae bacterium | reverse complement strand
CCAACTTCATAATGTGCTTTTTTAGCATTAGATTCACCATTTATTTTTTCATTTTCTATTTTTTGTTTAGTTTGTGAAATTCTAAATATACTAGCGGCTAATTCATCACTACCCATATTATCTAGTATATCTTCTCTATATCTTAAATTTTTTCTTTTAAATATATCATCAGCTGTTTCACCATTATATAATCCTTTATATCCTTCATTATGAAAACCAGCAAAATCTTTAACACCTGATTCTTTAGCAATTCTGTTTAATTCATAATTACCTTTTCTAGCAATATTTCTATTATATAATCTTTTCTCGTCTTCTGTTAACTCTAGATATTCACTTTCACTTATTTCTTGTTTTCTAGTCTGAATTGCAAAGTATGTTTGGCCTAAAGCAATTACTTCTTTTTTAGGATCACCATTTTGTACTATCAAGTAACATGCATATCTAGATAGTTTATAATCTTTTATTTTTCTTGTTGAATCACCTGTTTTAACCATTTTGCCAACCTCGACAAAATGGTCTAAGACATTACAATTACTATTTAAACATGCTTTTTTTGCCCTATTAATAGTATCTTCAAATCTTCGCCACTGTACATATTCTAAAATAACTTGTAATTCTCTAGCTAGCCAATACTCATTACCAAACTCATCTATATGTTTAATATCATCAAAAGTTTTATTATTTATTGTTTCTATATTCATAACAATCTCCTTTTCTAATCTTTTTACCATAGCGTGATGTGTTGTTACTACAGTTTAATTTAATTACTTAAATTCTTCTCCTTTTTAATATATTTTGTCCGTTCTTAAATTTAAAACTTTATCTCATATTTCTTCATACTAGTGAAGTTGGACATTTATACATTTATATTTTATCATACATTTGTTCGTATATCAATACTAAAAAAAAGATAAATTAATTATCTTTTAATCTTACTATATATTTTAGCTTCTTCTACTAAACTTTCAAATAAATTTTGACTATTTTTATCAGTAAAAGGCGCTAACTCAGGATGCCATTGTACTCCTAAATTATAATCACATTTTGGATTCTCAATAGCTTCTATTATATTATCTTCTGCTACAGCACTAATTCTATTAATTCCTTCATCAGCTATATGGTATCTATGTCTACTATATACTTTGAATTTATCAGTATCTACGATTTTACTTAATAATGTATTTTCTTTCACATAAACATCATGTCCATATCCTGGTTGATGATGATTAATATTTGTTTCATTTTTTATATTTTTAATTTCTGGTTTATCATAAGCTGCTATAATTTGCATTCCAGCACATATACCTAAATATGGCATATTTCTGTCAACTGTATACCTATGAATTAATATCTCGTGATTATATATTTTTATAGCACCAGGTTTAATAATAGCATCGCATCTATCTATAGAAGAGAATAAGTCACTTGCTTCATCAACAGTCATTGTTCTTACTTCTGATACTCTTTTATTAATATAATCTTCTATTTGACTAGGAAATATTCCTACAGGTATACCACCTGCTTTTATTACCCAATTAACTACATCATTAAATACTTCATAAATAACATCGCCATCTTTATCAGTATAAGGCCATTCTATTATTCCTATGTATGGTTTTGACATAATTTACCTCCTATTTAAATAAGCATTAATATTAATGCTTATTTATTACTAAACTTGGATTTTCATAAAATAATGCGTTTGCATAATCAAATCCATATTTTCTTTTTATTCTTTTGTATGCTTTTTTAAATATTTTATAGCTTCTTTTTTTAGTACAATGTGAATCACTAGCAACTATATCTGCTAATCCATCTTTTAACATTTTTTTAACAATTTTTTTTGTTTTTCTGTTAAATAAACTAGTAGCATCTATTTGTAGTAAAACACCTGTATCTTTTATTTTACGAATGCTTTCTATATTTCTATAATTTATATAGCATTCTGGATGCGCTAATACAACTTTATATCCATTTTCCATAACTTCTTCTAATACAGATAGAATACTTGATATTGGCGCTCTTTCATTTCTTTTAAATTCTAATAATACATATTTTGAATTATTAATAGTTAATAATCTATTTCTTTTAAGTAATTTCATTACTTTATCAGAATACATTACTTCATTTCCTAAATATAAATTAATATCTAGTATATCAGCATATTTTTTTAGTTCTTCATATTTTTGTTTTATTTCGACAATTTTATCTATATTTCCACTTTTACAATGTGGAGTACATACTACACTTTCTAACCCTATCTTTTTAATTTCTAATAAATATTTCATACTTTGTTCTAATGATTTAGAACCATCATCAACACCAAATATGATGTGAGAATGTATATCAATATAATTCATTATTTATTATAGTTAGAATAGTAGTAATCATATTTATAACCATATAGTTTCTTTTGTCTTTTAACGTTAACTTTAGTTAAAATTGCCCCTAATATGAATGCTTTATTGTTTTTAAGTTCTTCAATACAGCTTTCAATTACTTGATAGTCTGTTCTTTCAGATTCAATAACATATACTGTACCATCACATAATTTTGATACTAATACACCATCTGTTAATGAAGATATTGGTGGACAATCTATTAATACTAAATCATAATTTTCTTTTAATTCATTTAATAAATCAGCAAATCCCTTATTGTTTATTAATTCTGATGGATTTGATATTTTAGATCCAGCAGTTAATATATCAATACTTACCTTTTTAGAAGGATCTATATATTTTTGTACTGCTTCTGTATATTTATGTGTTCCTTTAGCTAAAACTAAATCAGAAACACCTCTTTTTCTTGTTAATCCAAAGTTTTTATGAACTTTAGGTTTTCTTAAGTCACAATCTACTACTAATACTTTTTTATCTAACATAGCAAATGATAGCGCTAAATTAGATATAACTTCTGATTTACCTTCACTAGGTACTGTAGAAGTAACATTTATTAATTTTAAATCTGAGAAATTTAAGTTTGTTCTAATCATTCTTATAGATTCAGATACTACACTAGTAGGATCATTAATTATTTTTAAATTTACTTCATTAGGATTTACATATACTTTCTTTTTACCAGCTACTTCATAATCTATTGAATTATGAGGAACTACTCCTAATGTTTTTATTTTTAAATGTTTTTTAACATCTTCATGGTTTTTAATTTTATTATCCATTGATTCTATTAAGAAAGCTAAAGCTAAACCTATGAATAATCCTCCAGCAAAGCCTATCGCACAATTAAGTAATATTCTAGGTGATACTGGATCTTTTCCAACTATTGCTTCATCTATTACTTTAATGTTATTTATTTCCATTGTTTCTTTTATTTCAGTAATAAATACTTCTGCTATTTTATTAGCTATATCTTTTGCTAACTCATTATTTTCATCTTGTACAGTAATTGATATTATTTCAGTATCATCCATAGCGTTTACTGTTAACATTTCATTTATTTCATTATAAGATAAATCTAATTTTAGTTGTTCTTTAACTTTATTAATTATCTTTCTTGATTTTATTATTTGAGCATATGTTTTAACCATTTTTTGGTTTGTTAATATACCTTCATAATCTACTTCACTTGCTTTAACTTCTGGTTGTACATAAAGTGTTGTTTTACTTTCATATATTATAGGTGCTCCATAGTTATAAAATAC
>CAZYWD010000084.1:0-3688 GCA_964651795.1 uncultured Muribaculaceae bacterium | reverse complement strand
AATATTTGAATTAATCCTCCAAAAAATTGTGTCATAAAATCAAATAAAAATCTTACAAAAAAGTCCATATTTTCCACCTCATATTTTATTTAGATAACCCTTATAATCCCTATTATCTCACTATAAATAATTATACCATTTTTTCATGTTTCTAACAACAAAAAACGACATATTTTTCTATTAAAAACAAAGAAAAAGAAGATTATTAATCTTCCTTAATTTTTTCTTTTTCTTCTTTTCTTATTTGTTCTACTAATTCTTTTTTCTTTTCTTCCATTATTGTATTAATAAATTTATATAATTGATAAATAAATAATATAAATAATGGTAAAATTATAAAGATAAAGAAGCCAATTTGTGATTGTAAAAATGTTAATACACTACCTAATATAGGAATTTTTATATTATTATAAATTCCAACAAAATTAGATTCGATAACTCTAACATCATCAACAGAGTCATTATTATCACCTTTTGTTATAAGGTAAGTTGTTCCATTTTCTTTTATTACATCTACAATTCTATGTGTTATTATTATTGTTTTATCTTGTTCTTCTGATAGATAAGAAATGATATTATCTTTTTCTAAACTATCAAAATCTGCATTTTTAGCAATTATCATATCACCTTTGTTAATCGTAGGTTTCATTGATTCTGACTGAATATTAAGTGGCATATAGCCATTAATATTAGATATACCATTTTCATTGCTAGATAATGATACAATCGTAATAATTACTGCAAAAACTATAACAAGTACTATCAAAACATCAAATAATATAGATAATATTTTTTTCATAAATACCTCTTTCTAAATACTATTTAGCATTTAAATTAATATTAATTTTAATACCTGTACCTAAAGAAGCAGTATTTTCACAGTCAATATCTTGGCCTTCAATCCATACATAGATTCTTAATTTAGTAATACCAGCGCCTACTGTAATTACAGTTGTATCTGGCCATTCAGTTTCTGTTACTTTAGTATTAATTAATGTAGCTGATAATGTACCAAAATGAGTACTTGCATTGATTGCTACACTACCATCAGTAGTTGCAGCTTTAGCACCTAAGTATGTTGGAATTTCTCCAGCTACTGCGCCACTATTGTTAATTGCTATTGTAGTATGTTGATCAGCGTTTGGTTGCCAAATTGTTTGACTAACTTTACTATTTAATAAGTAAGCAGATTCAGGTGTACTTGTAGCATCTGTTCCTTTATTTAAGAAACCAACTCTTGCAGAATATTGTAATTTAGAATCTTTTTCTCCAGTAGCAACTACTTTAGAAGTATCTAAAAGTGCAATTTCTTTTTCTGCAGTTGAACTTATAAATAAATCAAATGCAACATATTTTCCATCTGTTCCTTGAGCATCTGTTTCTTTTGATAATTCGATAGATCCATCATCTTGTAATGAACCATAATACATATCAAATATACCAGCTGTTGTTGATCCAATAGTTGATACTGGTGTCAAAGTTGTTGGGAATTGATTTTGACTACCTGTATAAGTAGCAGCCTTTATTTCTTCAGTTGTTAATATAGATTTCCAATTAATAGCATCAGTAGATACTTGAATACCATTAGTTGCTTGAACATTAACATCTAATTCTCCTAATTCTAATTTTGTGTTAGCAGTAAACCATGCATAAGTTGCTGTAGATAATGCTACACCTGTTAATAATAGCATTGAAAATGCCATCAAAACTTTTTTCTTTTTCATTTTTTCCATCTCCTATTTTAAACCTTTTTGTCTTCTCCTAAAGACATTTCCATTTTCATTTCGCCACCCAAAATTGCATCTATACAATCTGGGTCATCACCTTCTAACCATACTACAACAGTATATTTATCAACTTTTTTAGGTTTGAAATTTTTTCTTAATTTCAACATAACCTGTGAATCGTTAACAAATTCTTTTGTATTTGGTTCTGCTTTTTGTGTCGAACTATTTTTTTTAGCATACACTTCTTTTTTACCATTAGTATAAACTGCTACTCTAACGGCTTCATCAACATCTTTGATGACTGAAAGTATATCAATGGTTACAACATAATTAGTAGTATCCTTGCCTTCATTTTTTATGAAGAAAGTATATGCTAAATAATTGTTTCCATTGTGTTCTCCTTCATGTTCATCAATATCACTTGGCAACCAACTCTCTGATATATTATCCATATATTCCAAAGCTTTTGTTTCTAATATTAGTTTTTTATTAGAAAAATCGCTTGTTGGAGACATTACTATACTTTTTGTTGCCTTTAAATTCGGGTCTAATGATATAGTAAAATTACCTTTGGTATTTACTACATAAAGTACACAATATAAAAGCGATAATATAAGTAACAAAAATGCAATTATGACTGTTATTACTCTCATCATTAACTTTCTTTTATATACTTCTTTTGCTGTCGTTTTTACCGTTAATCTTTCTTTCAATAAAACCACCCAAATTCTAATTACTTAATATAATACTTAAATTCATTTGATTCAGATATAAAATCAGTTATAATTGGTTCAATTTTACCAAGTTTTAATTCAGACAAAGTTTTAAAAAATGAGATTGTTTCTTCTTGTTTTAAGAAGAAATATTTAATACCATACATTTTTTTAAAACTAATATCTTTTTCACCTTTTGAAATTGAAAAATTAATACCATTTTCTTTTAAATCATTGATTTCTGAATTATATAAAAGTAACTCGTCATAACTAATGTTTAAATATATGTTATTTTTTACATTAGCAAGTGTTTTTTCTATAAATGAACGATTAGTTTTTGTTTTAAGAAAGTTTTTAGATATATCAACAAATATTATTTTGTCTTTTTTATCTAGTAAATCTTTAAATAGATTAAATGTAATTAGTTCTAATTTAATTTTCATTAAATTATTTTCCACATTACTTTTAGTTGCTATTTTTAAAACTTCTTTCTTATTTTCTTTACTAAGTTCTCTTATAGTATAATTTAATTTACCCAAATACATATTAGTATTTGAATCATCAAGTGCATTAATCTTAATGTATTTTGTTTTAAATTTTGTAGTTTGATTATATCTTTTTACAAATTTCAAATTTTTTGTTTCATAATCTTCAAATAATTTAGAAAGTTTAATTTTCTTTTCTTCCAAATTAAGCAATAAATCTGATCCTACATTAGATTTACTAAGCACTTCCTTTATAGCTTTTTTATAAGCTACTTTTGTTGTTTGTTCTAAAGTTACAAATTGATCTAACTTTAGAGCTAAATAAATAGTAGAAATTAAATACATACATAGTTCTTTCATAAGTTGTGCACTATTAGGTAGAACATTAGCCCAAGATATTATTACATCTTCTTTGAATAGACTAACATAAAGTAATTGCATTTTCTTGTCTGTTATTCCATTCTTAGTTAATGATTCAATTATCTTGTTTTTGTCTTCAAATTCTTCAAAAACATCATCATATTTTTTATTACATAATATTACATTATCATAATACTCATATAATGTTGTTTCAAATCGTTTGAAGTCTACCTTTTTAAGTGATTCCTTTGGTAAAAGTTTTTTACTAAAATTTATTACCCAATTTACTTTGAAATCAATAATTATTTCAGTTATACCTCTACCTTCCATATGTTTCACCTACTATACTAATTAATTATATCAAAAAGTGTAAAGTTTTGCAAACAAAATTCGACATTTTTAG
>CAZYWD010000083.1:0-3706 GCA_964651795.1 uncultured Muribaculaceae bacterium | reverse complement strand
TTATTTGATCTGATAATATAGCACTTTGAGCTTCATATAGAAGATTAAATCCAAATGGTACTGATATAATAAGTACAAATGTAATTACTATATTTTTGATTAAGGCTCCTCCACCTTTTGCTTTATCAGCAATTTGATCTGGATCAACTATATAGTTAATTAATGAAAAAGATACTTTAAATAACATAAAAACACCAAGTAGAGCGTAAATTCTACCTGTTATTGAATTTATAGTATCTGAACTAATAACTTGTACTGTTGCCAAATCAGTTATAGTATTATAGAATACAGAGATTAGCCAATATATCATTCTATCGAGCATGGCAAATAAATCTCTGACTCTATCCATAAATAATGATTCTTCCATATGTCACCTCCTATGCAAAGACGTTTAGTATTCCACTTTCTCCTAAACCTCCAATGTTTAAAAGTAGTGCTATTAAAGCTGGAACAACAAAGAATATTATTCCAATAACTATTCTCTTAATAAATTTAGACCAAGCTGCTTTATAATTTTTATCATCTGATAATAATACAACTTTTAAGAAATCAACTATACTTAATATAATTATTAACACTGGTACAATTATTTTTACCATTTCATATATTTTTTTAGCTAATTTTAAAGTCTCACCATCAGTTTTTGTCCATGTCGAATGTGTTGGTTCTTCAACATTTACTGCATCTGAACCATCATCACCTGGCGCATCATTAACACTATAAGAGCAATTTTCTACATCACTAGGTTTTGTTAATGACAATTCTACTCTTTCACTCGCACCATTAAAACATCTTAAATAAGTTTTTGTATTTTTACAAGCAGATTCGGATGAATAAATTTTATCTATAAAATCAGATGTCATATTAAAGGTATAGCTTCCAACAGACACTACTCCTGATGCCTCTGAGACAGAAGCATTATCAGTATTTGTTCCTGAAGCTTTAAAATATTTTTTACCATTTAATTCATAGAAAGTAAATGAAACATCAACATTTGATTCATTTCTTAAATTTTTAGTACGTGTACATATTATTTTTTCTTTAGCTTCTTCCACTTTATTGCTACTAAATTTTCCAGAAATTGTTTTAACTAAATATTCTTCGCTAAAGTTACCCGTAGCTCTCATTTGAATATTTGAATTTCCATCAAATGTAAATGAAACAGAAGGACAGGTATTATTCTCAATAGCATTAGTATATAATGTCTTAACTAAACCTGATTGTGTTGTAATATACAAACCGCCTAATGTTTCTGATCCACTATAAGAATCAAAACTAGAAATAGAACTATTTTTTTCACTATCTCCAACTATTAATTCAAAATGTAAATCCTTGTCTTGAGCAGCACCAAATCCCTTGAAATTAATTGAATAATCGCATTTAAAAAGTTGCTCAGCACTTACTACATTAGTAAATCCTAAAAATAAAATCATTCCAAATATATATTTAATAAATTTCTTCATGTAATCACTCCTGTTATCGGTTAATTTTTACCATATATATTATACCATAAAAAAAAGCAATAATAAATAGTTTATTATTACTTTTGTTTTTTATTTTCCATTTATGAATAAGTCTATACAAGCAGTTATACTTGATGATTTAGTATCATTAACAGTTCCTTCTGATCTTTCACCAGCTGAACCTATCATACTAAATACCATTTGAACAATAGCAACTAATAAGAATACAATAAGTGCATAAACAAATCTTTTGATTAGTCTTGATTGTGCTTCTTTCATTACTTTTTCATCATTAGCCATAACAGCTTTACCTAAATCTAGCATTCCTAAGAAAATTAAAACAATAGGAATACCAATTTTAATAATTGTTACAACTGTTGAAGTAATACCTGGTAATATTGAATCAAAAGTATACCCTCCGCAAGTAACATTTGCTAATACATCTAACATAATTAAACCTCCTCATTTTTAGAGTTTTTATAACTCTCTACATTTAATAATACTTTATTTTACTTTATTTGTCAATATTTTTACTTACCAAATAAGCCTAATATTGAATTTTTCTTTTCTTGTGAGTCATCTTGTTGTCTAACAAAGCCAAGCCTTGCTAAAAAAGAATTTAATGCATGAATACTTTTTTCTCTCTCATCAAGAGGAGGCATATTATAAAATACCTTTATTCCTGCTTCATACTCAAAATCTAGTACATCTTTTGAATTCAATAAACTTTGATTTAAAATAACTTTTTTATCTTTTAAATTATCAAAAGCTTTTCTATTTAGTAACATTAATTTATTTAATTTAATAATTGATGGTTCTACTAAATAAATAACCTCTTGGCATATTTGCTCTGCTTGTACTGAATCATTTATATCAATTAATACAACATCTTTATCAGTATAACGAGCTACTACATTACCTATTTCAGCTGATGTTGTTGATATCAACTTTTTATCATTGAAATATTTAAAATCAGTTTTATTTACTTCAATTGCTACTGCTGAATAATTAGATAATAATTGGTTTCTAATCATATAAGTTAAAGTTGTAGCACCTGATTGTTTTGTAACATTTTTAATTCCAATAATTCTAGTACCACTTACTGTAGATTCATATTTTTCAACAACAACATTTTCTCCAGTTCCAAAATCAAACTGTTGAATATGCGCTACATCTCTATATGAATTAGGATTATTATATAGATACATAATTCCTTCTACATTTTTAGTAAAATTATATATACCCATAGATATTAATTTAGATAGATAATCGCTTGAAGTGCTTTCAGCAGCATCATCTAATAACAATATTATTTTATCCATATCTAATGAAATAGATAATTTTTGTAATGTCTTAATATCTCTATAATCTTTTAGTGATGTGATATCTAAAATCATTCTTTGAAAAAAGAAATTTTGGAATTCATTAATTATATCATCAACATCATATTCTCCATCTAACCTTTTGATTACATCAATATCTAAGCCTTGTAGCATAGATTGATATTTATTTGAAATAATTACATTCATTTTATCCAACCTTTCTTTTAATAAGCTATTCCCATAGTTTTTGTTTCACCATAAACTGGAAATTCTAATTTTTGATTTATTAATGGTATTTCAAAATACATATATGTAATAACTGCATAGTATTTACCATGCATAGCAGAATTTCCATCATAAAATTCAGCTATACAATATCTATATGAATTTGTACCTGTATTTACTACATTATAAGTTTGATTTTGATTACCAAATCTTTTATTTAATGCACTAGTACATTTAACATCATTATTCATAACAATTGTATACCCAGCATCTGCAAGTGCTGTATTTATTTCGGTTAGTACCTCTGAATTATTAATACCTTTTGCTATTACAATATGTTCATTTCTTTCTATAATACTAATTATTCTATTTTTAACTTTAAATGCTTTTGTATATGCTGTAGAGCCCGCAAAAAGTATGACAAAAATGAATAAGAATATTATAATTATATTTAATATCAGAGCATTGCTCATTGCTTCTTTCATTTTTCACCCTACCTTATGTCTTATGCTGAAAATTTAAAAATAGATTCGCTTTCTGAATAAACTGGTAATTTAAATATTCCACCCAATATTGGTATATCAAGATGAATAAATGTTAAAATACCATAGTTAAAATAGCCACCTTTAAAATCATTGCCTTGTATATATTCATATATACAATACTCATGTTTTTTATTACTCAAAGCTGGTACTG
>CAZYWD010000082.1:0-3711 GCA_964651795.1 uncultured Muribaculaceae bacterium | reverse complement strand
TTTTGTTCTATCATCTAATGAATCATCAATACTATATTTATTATGATATTTAACACTCATTAAAACTATATTTTTTATATTTTCTTCTAAAAAATTATTTTCTAATAATACTTTATATCCTTCATCTCCATGATCAAATGATAAGGCATCTTCATAAGTTTCATGTAAAGTCCATTGATTAAATCTACCTATATCATGAAATAAACCAGTAAGCATAGCTATTTTAGTATCTTCTTCATTTAACTCTAATGATTCAGCAATTTCCTTGCAAAATTCCACGACTCGATAAGTATGGTGAAATTTAAGCCTAATCATTGATTCTTTAAAATCATATTTTTTTACATAGTCATTAAATATTTTATAATAATTATCCATATTTCCTCCAATAAAAAACACGCCCTATATAAGGACGTGATTACGTGGTACCACCTTAATTTGTTATTAATTAATAACCTTATTTATTTAACGCATATTATACGTAATAACTTACTTAACTCAGTTATTAAACTCCCAAGCTACCTTCAAATTATTTTATTATTAGTTTCCACCTTACACTAACTCTCTTTAAATAAATATAATTTTACTCCTCTTGTTCAAAGTATTTACTTTATTATATTGAATTTAAACAATATTGTCAATTGATTTTTTCTTTTTTTGATAAATTATATACAAAACAAATATTGTAAAACTACTTATTGATATTATAGTACCTTCTTTTAAATATTTAGTTTTATATTCTATTTCAATATTATGTTTACCTACTTTTAAATAAGTTCCTATAAATGAATCAAAAACTTTGTTATATTTTACTTCTTTGTTATCAACTAATATTTTAAAATTAGTATCATATGGAAGTGTTAAAAATAATGTACCGGGATTATTTACATTTATTTCTCCTGTTATTTTAGTGTTTGTTACTTTTTTAACTTCTAATTGTTCATCTTTTAATTCATTTAAGGCATCTTGATATAATTTTTCATCTAATACATAGGCTTCAATTTTAGGTTTTATATCAGTATATTTATGCTCTTTATTTAATACAAAATTAAATTTTGCATCTTTCATAGTATATGGTAATTTAACTAAATTAATGTCCTTGTCTAAAATTTTATATATAGCAAAGCCATTTTTAATTTCTACGGTTCCATCATATTTGTTAGTATCAATTACTAAATAGATATAATCTGTCTCATAATCACAATCAAAAGTATAATTATAATTATCACTTATTATATTAACTTTTTGATAAAAATTATTTGGATTAGTCATCAAACCTAAAATATAATTTTGATATAAATAATCATTTATATCCTGTTCTTTATATTTATAGACATTGTTTGATACCATATATCCTAGATTTAAGGCATCTTTGTTTTGATATATAAATGAATCTTGTTCCTCTAATAATTGATAGTATAATATTTCATCATACGATAATACATATTTTACTCCTAATAAAGTATCAACTAATTTATTAGAATTTTTATAATTCAAATTTAAATTAAATCCTGTCAATCCCATTTTTTGTAAAAATTTTACTACTCCACTATTAGTAGTTGATAAAAAATGATTTATACCCTTATAGGATAATAATAAGGAATCGTTTAAAGTATATGTATAATCTTTTCCGATTCTATAAAATTCTTTATTAGATGATTTATAACCATCTACTTCTTTTTTAACAATGGTAAAATTATTATCATATATTTCTTTTTTATGATATGGATAATCATTTAATGATGAATACATATTAAAGAAAAGCTCGGTACATATCAATAATAATAATATTCCTATCATATCTTTTTTATTTATATTCTTTAGTATTAATAAATATAATGCAATAATTCCTATTGAAATATATATATATATTTCATCATAAAATATATATATTTTAAGTAATACTAATAATGAAATTAATATATATATTATAAAAAATATAATATAATATCTTAATTTTATATCTTTTAAATTATTAAATGATTTATAAGAAATTATTATTAAAAATAAACAAAACATAAATGTGAATCTATAGTTAAATCCTTGTGGTAGTGAAAATCCATGCCATATCATATTTATTGGATTAAATACAATAGATATTAAAAATATTAATATAATTAAAGCTGATAAAACTTTTTCTTTTTTAGTTATGTTTTTATTACTAAAATATAAAAATGTAAGTGGAATAATTATTAATCCAGTATATATATTAGGAAGTGTCGCATTAATAACATTAGACCAATTTTGAGTTCCAATAAATGATCTACTAAATATATCTAATAAGTTGTTTTTCATCATCCACGATTCTGAAAATATTGAATGAGTACTTTTAGAACTAACTGCTAATTCAGAAATACCAGGTAGTAATAAAAAAGCAGTCATTAAAGTAACTAGTACTCCAGTTATACAAAATCTAATAAATATTTTTATTAATTCTTTTTTGTTTTCTTTTTTATATTTTAGTATTATTTCGTACAAAATATAAATACCCGCAAATATACAAACCATATATCCAATATAATAATTACTTAATATTGTTATAAAAAGTGTTATTCCAAAGAATAATGAACTTTTGCCTTCTAACATTTTATCTATTCCAATAAGTACAAGTGGTAACATTATAACTCCATCTAACCACATTATATTAAAATAGTTATTTATATTAAAAGCCATTAATGAATACATTAATGAAAACATTAAAGTGAATATTTTTTTACCATTTATTTTTCTATTTAAATAAATATACATTGTTAAACCTGCTAAAGCTAACTTTAAAGTTACTAAAAAATAAACTCCATAATATAAATTTTCAGTATTAAATAAAAGTAATATTAAGTTAAGTGGACTTGCTAAATAGTAAGCAAATGTACTCATCATAGCATTTCCTAATCCACTATTAAAACTATAAAATATTGATTCAGTACCATTAAATATATTTTTAAAATAGTTAAATAGTGATATATATTGAGCTTCCATATCACTTATTAAAATATTTTTGTCTCCAAAATAAGATACACCTAATCTCATAAAGACAATATTTACAATTAGAAAAGGTATTAAAAAAGCTAATAAATAAAATAAAACATTTTTCTTTTTCATACTACCTCCTAGTAAATTGTATCTTGATACTCATTAAATAATTTTAAACATTCTTCTCTATTTACGTTTTTTAAATCTAATAATTTTAGTTCATTATTTAGATGTTTGTATATTAAATCATCTCTAAATCCTATATTAGCAGCATCTTCTTTTGTACAACCATAATATACTTTCTTAATATTAGACCATATTATTGCTGATAAACACATAGGACAAGGTTCACATGTAGTATATAGAATGCATCCACTTAAATCATACGTATTTAATTTTTTACAAGCTTCTCTAATAGCATTCACCTCTGCATGAGCTGTTGGATCATTGTCTTTCAAAACTGTATTGTTTGAACTAGATATTATTTCATTATCTTTAACAATAACACATCCAAATGGTCCACCTTCTTTATTGTTTAATCCTTTTAAAGTTTGCTCTAATGCTTTTTCCATATAAGTATCCATATTATCACCTATATTAATTATAACATAATAACAAAAATAAGAAACTGATTGTTTCTTATTTTACAACTATGTTTACAAAATATGAGAACATATTTTCGTATTTTATATTTGCTAATGGTTATATAGCTGATATAATATTATTGGATACATTTGAAATATA
>CAZYWD010000081.1:0-3725 GCA_964651795.1 uncultured Muribaculaceae bacterium | reverse complement strand
ACTTTAACTGTTTTTATTTCATTAACAGTTACTTTGAAAGTAGCTTTTTGTCCTTTTAAATCTTCACTATGATAATCACTAGGGAATGTTACTTCTATTTCTTTAGTATCTTTAACATTCATTCCTATTAATTGTTCTTCAAATCCTGGAATAAATGTATTAGATCCGATAGTTAAAGAATAGTTTTCTCCTTTTCCACCTTCGAATGCTACACCATCTTTGAATCCTTCAAAGTCAATTATAGCAATATCTCCATTTTCTAGTTTTCCTTCTTTGATAACATTTTCAGAATATCTATTTCTTGTTTCATTTAAAGCATTATCTACTTCTTCTTTTGAAACTTTTATTTCTTCTTTTTTAACACCTAATTTTTTATATTTACCTAATTTAACACTTGGTTTAGTTGTTAAAGTAAATGAAAATTCTACATATGCTTCATCAATACTTTTTAAAGCAACAACTGGTTGAGCTACTATTTCTAATTCTTTGTTTTCTTCAATCATTTTTTGGTAAGCAGCATTTAATACTAAATCAGCAGCATCTAAGAATAAAGATTCTTTACCATATTTTTTCATAAATACATCTTTTGGTGCTTTACCAGCTCTAAATCCATCTATTTTTACTTTTTTGTTAGCTTCAACAAATGCTTTATCTAAAGCATCTTCCCATTCTTTACCTTCTATTTTAATTGTTATTTCTAATTCGTTTTTGTTTTTTTCCATATTAATCCTCCTTAAACTTATTCTAGTATAATATATTTTTCAAATTTTTACAACTTTTTAGTAAGAAAAAAAGCACTTATGTGCTTATAAAATGTCAACTATTTTAACATCATAGTTTCCAGCATCACATAATACTGTTGCTTTATCACCTTTTTTATGACCAATTATTGCTTTAGCAATTGGTGATTCATTTGATATTTTGTTTTCAAATGGATCAGCTTCATTAGTACCTACTATTGTATAAGTTTCAGTTTCTGAATCATCTAGGTATTCAATCTTAACTTTTGTACCTAATGATACTTTATCAGATTTACCTTCTTTTATAACAACAGCCTTTTCAACCATTTTTTCTAATTCAGCAATTCTTGCTTCTACTTCACCTTGTTCAGCACGAGCTGCATCATATTCAGCATTCTCACTTAAATCACCTAAAGCTCTTGCTTCTTTTAATGATTCGATTACTTCTGGTCTTTTTTCTGTTTTTAAATATTCTAATTCTTTCTTAATTTCACTTAACCCTATTTCAGTTAAATATATTTCTTCTTTAGACATATTGTCACCTCTTTTATTACTGTTTGATGATACTACATATTATCATTTTTGTCAAATCTTTTTATTCTTAATAAATCATTTTTATATACTTTTTGATATATTTTAAATTTTACTATTTGTCTAGGATGTCTTACAATTTCTATTAAATTGTTATCTTCATCATATATTTCCTTTATTTTAATTGTTATTATTGGTATGGATGGACCAAATATTTCTATAACATCACCTTTTTTAAAATAGTTTCTTTGTTCTATTGTAGCTACTTTAGTTTTATCATCATAATCTAATATTATTCCTAAAAAATCTTGGTTTGATATTTCAACTCTACCATTATAATATTGACAAGTGTAATCATTTATTCCATTAAAGAATTGTGGGACTGAATCTCTATTCGCACAATTTCTTAATATTTTTTCGTAATATTCTTTATATTTATAATTATTATTTAAATATTCATCAATTACTCTTCTATAGGTATCTACTATGGTTGCTATATAATAAATTGATCTCATTCTTCCTTCTATTTTAAATGAAGTTATACCTATATCAATCATTTCAGGAATATGTTTTAACATTGATAAATCTTTTGTACAAAAAGTAAATGGTTTTTCACATCCAATTATATTCTTAGATTCATCTAATAAATCAAAATCCCATCTACATATTTGAGAACATCCACCTCTATTAGCATCTCTATTTGTTAATAGATTAGATAATACACATCTTCCACTTATACCAGCACACATAGCGCCATGTATAAAGCATTCTATATCAATATCAACATTATCTTTTATTTCTTTTATTTCTTCCTTAGTGGCTTCTCTAGCTAATACTATTCTTTTTACTCCTAAATTTTTCCAAAATTTACAAGTTTCATAGTTTAAAGTTGAAGCTTGAGTAGATAAATGAACATCCATATTAGTTTCTTTTAAAGCTATTTCTATTATTGCAGGATCACTTATAATTACAGCATCAACATTGCATTCTTCTAATTTTTTTAAATAGTCTTTTACAGCTTTTATTTCTTTATTATGTAATACTATATTAACAGTAACATGAACTTTTTTATTTAGTTTATGAGCAAAATAACAACCCTCTTTAATTTCATCAAATGTAAAGTTAATCGCATTTGCTCTTAAACCTAGTAATGGACCACCAATATATACAGCATCAGCTCCATATAGGAGCGCTATTTTTAATCTTTCTAAATCACCGGCTGGGGCTAATAATTCTGGTCTCATTTTTTCACCTTGTATATTGTTTCTTTATACAAAAATCCTTTATCTGTTTCTAGTTCATAATTACTATTCATCCCATTATATTTATCTAATACTTTTAAGAATACTTCTCTATCTATATTAAATTCATTAAGTGTTACATAGTCAATTTCTAGTTCTTTATATTCTAAATATCCATCTAATATGTTATTAGAATATACTGTAGTTCCTAATTCATCATCTATTATAGGATATGTATTACCTTCTTTTTCTATATAATTTATTTTAGAATTATCAGATAAATTAAATGTTGTTAAATAGTTTTTAACTGCATGTCTAAATGATACAAAAATAGGTAAATATCCAAATATTGGTACTATTAGTTTAACATCAGTATTTTTTCTTATTTCTTTTATTTCATTAAGTGTTATTTCACTAGATAGATAAGTATAATTAACACCATATTGCTTCCAAAAATTTATAGTAGCATAATTAGTTGTTAAATGTTCTTGACTCCATACTAAATCTGTTTTTATATTTAGTTCTTTTTTTAAATTAATAAAACATGTATCAGCATAGAATATTCCTTTTATATTTAATTTGTCTATTTCTAATAGTATTTCTTTTATTTTAGGAATATCTTCATTTCTCATATTTTTATTTAATGATATAAATATTTTTTTATTATATTTTGTTAATTCTTCTAATTCTATTAATTCAATTTCACATGGTACATTAACACTATATCCTTTTATTCCAAATAAGAAAGCATCTGATTTATCTATTAAATCTTTTATATCTTTATTATTTGGTAATATTAATAATTTTGACATATAAATCACCTATATAAAATTATATCAAAAAAAGACTTAAAAGTCTTTAATTTTACCATATTTCTTTCCCCTTAACATCTTTAGGACTAAATTCACTACATACATAGTTCCCATTATAATTTTTAAATAATTCATAAATACTTTTATATTTTTTATTATTTTTTTCTATTTTATTTGATAATTTAATTTTTTTCATATTATCACCTCATTATTAATATATCTAATTTTAATTAACTTGTCTATATTTAATTAAAAAAATATATGCATTTAACATATATTTAATTTTGAAATAGCAATTCCATCTCCTATTTCATAAAATTCTGTAGTAAATTCTTTATTATCTTTCAAAAATTCTATATAATCATTTAATTTTCTAACTAATCCTCTAACATTTCTACTAG
>CAZYWD010000080.1:0-3756 GCA_964651795.1 uncultured Muribaculaceae bacterium | reverse complement strand
ATGATTATAGTTATAACAGGACCTACTGCAGTAGGTAAAACAAAATTATCTATAGAACTTGCTAAAAAATTAAATGGTGAAATAATAAATGCTGATTCAACACAAATATTTAAAGATTTAGATATAGCAACCGCTAAAGTAACTAATGAAGAAAAAGAAAATATAATACATCACTTAATAGATATAAAAAATATAGATGAGGATTACACTGTATATGATTATCAATTAGATTGTAGAAATATTATAAATGATTTATTAAATAAAAATAAAACACCTATACTAGTAGGTGGTACTGGATTATATATAAAAGCTGCTTTATATGATTACAAATTTAATGATGAAAAATCCAAAGATTATTCTAAATATACAAATGAAGAATTATATAATAAATTAATAAGTATTGATCCAAATACTGAAATACATATAAATAATAGAAAAAGAGTTGAAAGAGCACTATCTTATTATGAAAATAATAATCAATTAATTAGTGAAAAAGAAAAGACAAATACTCTATTATATGATACTATATTTATAGGATTAACTACTGATAGAAGTATATTATATGAAAGAATCAATAACAGAGTAGATGAAATGATTAAAAATGGTTTATTAGATGAAGCTAAAAAAATATATGATATTGGTATTAGAACAAAAGCAGTAATGACTCCTATTGGATATAAAGAATTATTTGATTATTTTGAAAATAAATGTACACTAGAAGAATCAATAGAACTAATAAAACAAAGAAGTAGAAAATATGCTAAAAAACAATATACTTGGAATAATCATCAAATGGAATTAAAATGGTTTGATGTAGATTTTAATAACTTTAATAATACAATTAATGAAGTTATAAAATATATTAAGGAAGTGAATTAATGAAAAGAGAAGATTATATTTCTTGGGATGAATACTTTATGGGGGTAGCGATACTATCATCATATAGAAGTAAAGATCCAAATACTGCAATTGGTGCTTGTATTGTAAATGATGATAATATAATATTATCATTAGGTTATAATGGTGCTCCAAGAGGATTACACGATGATAATATGCCATGGAATAGAGAAGGAAACTTTACAGATACTAAATATGCTTATGTATGTCATAGTGAATTAAATGCTATACTAAATTATAGAGGAAATTTAGAAAACACAAGAATATATGTAACATTATTTCCATGTAATGAATGTGCGAAAGCTATAGTACAATCTGGTATTAAAGAAGTAATTTATCTAAGTGATAAATATGATGGAACTGAAGGAAATATAGTAAGTAAAAAGATATTAGATGAAACAAATATAAAATATAGAAAATATATACCTACAAATAAAAAAATTAAGATAGAATTATAGTAAATTAATAAAAAATTTGTTATAATTAAAGAGGTGATAATATGTTAAAAAAGAAAAAAGATGAAACATTAGATGTTGAAAAAATTAATAAATCAGTTGGACTATTAAATAAAATATTAAAAATTATGTTTATATTAATAGCAATAGTTGGAATTTATTTAATAATTAAACTATGTCAAGAATTAAAAATCAAAGATACAGTGTTAGTACTATTAAAAACAGTCGCACCAGTATTTATTGGATTATTTGTTGCATGGCTATTTGATCCTATTGTAAAAAAATTAAAAAGAAAAGGTATTAAAAGAGGGATAGGTGCTTTAATAGTTTATGTAGTTTTCCTTTCATTTTTAGTAATACTTCTTTCAACAATAATTCCATTATTAACAGAACAAATAAATGATTTTGTTAAAACATTACCTTCGGTATTCAATACAATAAAAGATTGGATTGAAGGAGTATTAGATGGTTTATCAATTGAAGGATTTGATATTAAAAATTTCGAAAATGAAGTAATTGGGAAGATAGAAGTTTGGGGTGCTGATTTAGCACAATCATTACCTAATATAACAGTAAACTTTGTAAAAAGTTTCTTCTCTGGTATATTATCATTTGTTATTGGATTAATAATAGGATTCTATTTCTTAATAGGATTTGATAATGCAGGAGAATTAATAATTACATTGTTACCTAAAAAAGTTCAAAATGATACAAGAGATTTAGCAAATGAAGTAAATACATCTTTTAGAAGATTTATAAATGGTGCTTTAATAGATGCAACATTTGTATTTATAATTACTTCTATAGCATTTGCTATAGTAGGACTTAAAGCCCCATTATTATTTGGATTATTCTGTGGACTTACAAATATAATTCCATATGCTGGTCCTTATATAGGAGGAGCTCCAGCTGTTATAGTAGGATTTAGTCAAGGACCTTTAACTGGTGTTTTAACACTTCTAGTAGTAGCTGTTATTCAATTCTTAGAAGGAAACTTCTTACAACCAGTAATAATGAGTAAAACAACTAAATTACATCCTGTAACAATCATAACTGGATTACTAGTATTTGGACATTTCTTTGGAATAATTGGTATGGCAATTTCAACACCAATTATTGCAGCAGTAAAAGCTATATTTATGTTTTTCAATGAAAAATATGAAATAATAAATCTATGATAAAGAAAAAGTAAAAAATTAATAATTAATAGAGAATTAGTGGTTGGTGGAAACTAAAATTATTATTTTTGAAAAGCTCTCTTTTAGAACATTAAAAAATGTCGGTTAAAAGCCGTTATCAAATTAAGAAATAAATAGGATGGTACCACGGCTAATTCGTTCCTAACGATTAGTTTTGGTATCATTTTTGATAGGTGAGTTTATGGAAATAAAAAAAGTAGAATTTTATGATTATGATAAAGCTATTGAATATACTTGGAATCGTGAAAAACCAAAATATGTTCCAAATATGGAAAAAAAAATTTTATGAAAATTTCAGTAAATACAATTTATTAGATGGAACAATTACATATTATGGAGCATTTGAAAATGATAAAATAATTGGTATTATAGGATATCATCAAAATAAAATTTTATTTATATATTCAGATGATTTAATAATCCAAAATGAATTATTGATTTCTATTTTAAATGAATTAAAACAAGAATATTATTATGAAATACTTCTATCTAAAAAAATAAAATCTAAAAAAATAAACCAAACTTTAGAAAAAACAAAAAATAAAGAATATCCATTAAAATATATAATAAGAACATAGGAGGTAAATATGGAAAGTAAAAACCCAAAAATAATAATTATATGTGGTAAAGCTAGAGCTGGTAAAGATACTACCGCAAGTATGTTTAAAAAAATATATGAAGCAAAAGGAAAAAAGGTATTGAATATTCAATATTCTTCTTATATAAAAGAATATGCTAAAAAAATAAGTGATTGGGATGGTAGTGAAGAAACTAAACCAAGAGAACTATTACAAAAACTAGGTACAGATATTATTAGAAAACAAATAGATTTTGAATTTTTTATCAAAAAAATAATCGATGATTTAAAAGTATATTCATTTTTCTTTGATGTCATTACAATAAGTGATGCAAGATTTAAAATAGAGGTAGATAACCCTAGAAAAGTTTTCAATAATATAATTGCTATACATATAGATAGACCAAATTTTGATAATGGTTTAACAGAAGAACAAAAGAATCATCCGACGGAAATAGATTTAGATGATTATGATAAATATAATTATGAAATTATAAATGATGGTTCTTTAGAAGAATTAAATAAAAAAATAGAACAATTAGTAGAGGTGATTGAGAATGAATCTTAAAGATTTATATATAGATTTTTTTGTAAGTAAAGGACATAAGTGGATACCAAGTGCTCCAGT
>CAZYWD010000079.1:0-3891 GCA_964651795.1 uncultured Muribaculaceae bacterium | reverse complement strand
TGAAACATATAATAATATGGGTGAAAATATGAAAAATATGATTATAGCTTTAATAGCTACTTTAGGACTCACTCTATTATTTTCATTAACTGGAAAATCATTAATAATAATGTATATAATATTACTAACTGAAGCATATTTCACATTTACTGAATATAAAAGTATAAAAAAACAAAAACAAATACCAGAACAAAATAACTATATAAAAAAACAATATAGTGTTAAAATAAAACCTCCAAAAATAGTAAATTCTAAAGTAAATAGTAAACAAAAAGTAAAAGTAAAAACATTAAATCATAAAAGATAGATTTCTATCTTTTTTCTATTGACAATAAAAAAATATAAGCATATAATGAAATAGTTGCGTGTGCAACATAAGGAGATAATATGAAGAATTTTGATTTTGAATTAATGCCAATATACTTTCATAATTTTAAAAAATATATTGATAAAACAATAAATAAATCATTAAAACAATATGATTTGAATTGTATGCATTTTAAACCAATAATATTATTAAATAAATATGATAGTTTATCACTTAATGAATTAACTGAAAAAATAGGTATTGATAAGGCAAATACTACTAGAGTAATTCAAGATTTATTAGATAAAAATATAGTTTATAAATCAGATGAAAAAACTAGAGGTTATAAAATAAAACTAACTAAATTAGGTAGTGATATAGCTGACTATATGAGTAAGGAACATGATAAATTACACAATAAAATATTTATGGGATTTACCTTAGAAGAACAAGATCAATTATTTAATTTAATATATAAATATTTTGAAAATATAAAAAACATAGAGGAGGATACAAATGAAGAAAATATTTAACATTCTAAAAAAATCTTGGATATCAATAATAGCTGTAATTGTATTATTATTTATTCAAGCAAATTGTGATTTAGCATTACCAGATTATACTTCAAATATAATCAATATTGGTATTCAACAAGGAGGTATTGAAAATAATACCTATAATGTAATAAGAAAAAGTGAAATGGATAAATTATTGATATTTACTGATAAAGATACTGATATATTAAATAACTATACATTAGTAAATATAAATGATCAAAAATATATAAAAAAATATCCTATTTTAAAAGATGAAGAAATATATATTTTAAAAGATAAAAAAAATCTAGATAAATATTTTAAAACACCATTACTTATGATATATGTATTTACTAATGAAGAAATGAGTAATGAAATAATAAAAAATATGAATATACCTGAAGGTATGGATATATTTACAGTACTACAAAATATGCCTTATGAAAATATTATTGAAATAGAAAAAGGTATAAATGAAAAAATGGATGATCTAACTAGTACAATGGTAGATCAAATGACAGTAAATTTAATTAAAGAAGAATATAAAACTGTTAGATTAGATACAGAAAAATTACAAATTGATTACATTGTTAAATTAGGTATACAAATGGTATTACTAGCTTTAGCAATCATGATTATAACAATTACTACAACTTATTTATCAAGTAGAATAGGATCCCTTTTCTCAAAAGATTTAAGAAGTAATGTTGTAAAAAAAGTAATGGGTTATTCCAATAAAGAATTTGATTCATTATCTACATCAAGTTTAATAACAAGAAGTACAAATGATATTACCCAAATACAAATGTTATTAATAATGGTTTTAAGAATAGTTATATATGCACCTATATTAGGTTTTGGTGCTTTAGGAAAAGTTAGTGGATCACCACTAGAATGGATAATAGGAGTAGCTGTACTTACAATTTTAAGTTTAGTTGTAATACTATTCTCAATTTCAATTCCAAAATTTAAAAAACTACAAAAATTAGTAGATAAATTAAACTTAGTATCAAGAGAAATATTAACAGGTATTCCAGTTATAAGAGCATTTGCGACTGAAAAATATGAAGAAGAAAAATTCGATAACGCTAATAAAGATTTAACTAAAACAAATCTATTTGTAAATAAAGTAATGACATTTATGATGCCAACCATGATGTTTATAATGTATGCAGTTGAAATATTAATAGTTTGGATAGGAGCTGATAAGGTAAATTTAGGTACTATGCAAGTAGGTGATATATTCGCATTTATTTCATATACAATGCAAATAATAATGGCCTTCTTAATGATATCAATGGTATCTATAATGCTACCTAGAGCTTGGGTATCAGTAAAAAGAATAGCAGAAGTATTTAATAAAGATACTTCAGTTAAAGATCCTATTAATCCAATTAAATTAAAAAACACTAAAACTTCTACAGTTGAATTTAAAGATGTATACTTTAGATATCCGGATGCTGAAGAAGATGTATTAGAAAATATATCATTTAAAGCAAATCCTGGTACTATTACAGCATTTATTGGATCTACTGGTAGTGGTAAATCAACATTAATCAATTTAATACCAAGATTCTTTGATGTAACAGGTGGTAAGATATTAATAAATGGAGTTAATATTAAAGATATATCATTACATGATTTAAGAAAAAATATTGGTTTTGTTCCTCAAAAAGGAAATTTATTCTCAGGAACAATTGAATCAAATATAATGTTTGGTAAAAAATTAACTAAAGAAGAATTAAAAAAAGTAGCTAAAATAGCCCAAGCTGATTCATTTATTGAAGAAAAAGAAGATAAATATAAATCAGCTATATCACAAGATGGTTCTAATGTTTCAGGAGGACAAAAACAACGTTTAGCAATCGCTAGAGCTATCGCAATAAATCCTAGTATTTATGTGTTTGATGATTCTTTTAGTGCTCTAGACTATAAAACAGATTCTAATTTAAGAAAAGAATTAAAAAAACAAACTAAAGATAGTACAATCTTTATAGTAGCGCAAAGAATAAGTACAGTATTAAATGCAGATCAAATAATAGTTTTAGATGAAGGTAAAATAGTAGGTATTGGTAATCATAAAGAATTAATGAAAAAATGTGATGTCTATAAAGAAATAGCTTTATCACAATTAAGTGAGGAGGAGTTAAATAATGAGTAAACATGGTAAAGGTCAAGGTGCTCCTATTAGTAAAGCTAAAGACTTTAAAGGAACAATAAAAAAATTATTTAATTATATTTCTAAATATAAAGTAGGTTTAATAATAGTATTATTATTTACAATAGGAAGTACTATATTTTCTATAGTAGGACCTAAAATATTAGGAAATGCTACTACAGAGTTATTTAATGGAATCGTAAATAAAGTATCAAATAATGGTGGTATAAATTTTGGTAAGATAGGTGAAATATTAACATTTACTTTAATATTATATATTATTAGTTCAATATTTTCTTATGTTCAAGGAATTGTTATGGCTAATATTACTCAAAAAACATCATATAAATTAAGAAAAGAAATATCAGAAAAATTAAATAGATTACCTATGAGATATTTTGATAAAAAAACAAATGGTGAAGTATTATCAATAGTTACTAATGATGTTGATAATTTAAGTGCATCATTAAATCAATGTGGATCACAATTAATAAGTTCAGTTGTTATGATTATTGGAATACTTTATATGATGATTACAATTAATGTTCCTATGACTTTATTATCACTTTTAATTTTACCTATATCATTAGGTTTAATAGGAGTAATATTTAAAAAAAGTCAAATTCACTTTCAAAATAACCAAAAATACTTAGGTAAAGTAAATGGTAATGTTGAAGAAATGTTTTCAAATCATAGTATTGTAAAAGTATTTAATGCTGAAGAAAAAGTATTAGATGAATTTGAACAAAATAATGAACAATTATATGTAGCAGGATGGAAGAGTCAATTTCTATCAGGTATGATGATGCCTATAATGTCATTTATAGGAAACATTGGTTATGTAATGGTTGCTATAGTAGGTGGATATTATACAATTAAAGGAAAAATTA
>CAZYWD010000078.1:0-3911 GCA_964651795.1 uncultured Muribaculaceae bacterium | reverse complement strand
CAAGAACTAATAAATAATGAAGTATATAAGAAAGTAAAAGATTATAGTAAAAATAAATCAGATTTAAAGACTTACTATAATGTAGGTAAAATGTTAATTGAAGCACAAGGTGGAGAAAAAAGAGCTAAATATGGTGATAACTTAATAAAAGATTATTCCAAAAAATTAACTGAGGAAATAGGAAAAGGATATACTATAACAAATTTAAAGAATATGAGACAATTCTATTTGATGCTTGGAAAAGGTCACACAGTGTGTGACCAATTGACATGGTCGCACTATAGAGAGTTGATTTGGTTAAAAGATATTAACATAATTAATTATTATGTTGATATATCAAAAAAATATAATTTAAGTGTTAGACAATTACACAATAAAATTAAATCAAACGAATATGAGAGATTAGATAGTAAAACTAAATTAAAGTTACAAGATAATAATAAATTGGAATTGATTGATTTAGTAAAGAATCCAATTATTGTAAATAATAATTTAAATAAAGAAATAATAAAAGAAAAAGCTTTAAAGAAATTAATATTAGAAGATATGGATAATTTTTTAGAACAATTAGGTAGTGAATTTTGTTATATAAGAAATGAATAAAAAATTAAAGTCGATAATAGATACAACTATATAGATTTACTTTTACATAATATAGAATTTAATTGTTATGTTGTAGTAGAATTAAAAGTAACAGAACTAAAAAAGAGCATATTGGTCAAATACAAGTATATATGAATTATATAGATAAAAATATAAAAAAAATAAATCAAAATAATACAATAGGAATAATAATAACTAGAAAAAATAACAAATATGTAATGGAATATTGTAGTGATCCTAAAATATTTAATACAACGTATTCATTAGAATGTATATAAATTAATTGGTAAACCTCTACTTAAAGTAGGTATACATAATAAATAATTAATGCTAAAATATTATTTAGTGAGGTGATAATATGGATTCATATATTACAGGAAATATGATAAAAAATCTAAGAGAAAGAAAAGGCTATACACAAAAAGAATTATCTTTTAAACTAAATGTATCAGAAAAAACAATATCTAAGTGGGAAACCGGTAGAGGATTGCCCGATATTAGTTTATTAGAGCCACTTTCTAAAATATTAGAAATATCATTGATAGAATTATTTAATGGGAAAGAAATAATAAATAAAAATAAAAGTTCAAACATGATAAAAACAAAATTTTATGTATGTCCAATATGTGGTAATGTAATTACTTCAATAGGTGAAGGAATATATTCTTGTTGTGGTTATGAATTATTAAATCAAGAAATAGAAATAGATAATGATTTAATAGTTGAATATATTGATAATGAGATATATATTAAAATGGATAAGCAAATGACTAAAAAAGACTATATATCATTTATAGCTTATGTGGCACCTAATAATATACAATTTACTAAATTATATCCAGAACAATCATGTGAAGCAAGATTTATGAGAAATGGTCATGGGATAATCTATTACTATAATAATAAAGAAGGATTATTTAAAAAAGATATTTAATTTAATTGTTTTAAAAATAAATATAGTATATAATATATTTAAGAGGTGAAATTATGAGTATTAAAATAGATAGAATAGGTCATAATTTAGTTAGAGAAATAAGCTATATTTTAATGGAAGAAATCAAAGATGAAGATATTAAATTTGTTACAGTAACAGATTGTAAAGTTACAAATGATTTAAGCTTTGCTAAAGTATATTTCACTGTTTTAGATATTAATAAGAAAGATTCAACACTAGCTGCTTTAAAAAATGCCGCAAAATTTATTAGAAAAGAATTAGCTGATAGAGTTGAGATAAGACATATACCAGAATTAATATTTGTTTATGATGAATCATTAGATTATGGTAAAAAAATAGAAAATATATTAGAAAAAATTAATGAAGATAAATAAAATAGAAACAGTAGTTGGAACAGTGATTATTCCTAGCAAAACAAAAATACTAGTGGAAACATCAAGTGAATCAAAACAATCAAAATTAGATAAGCAAAAACAATATAATAAGAAAAAATCAGATTTTGGAAAAATATTAAAGCAAGAAATAGACAAATTAAAATAAATGTTATAAAATATATATAATTAATATTGAAGAAACAAAAGTATTTATTTAAATAGTAATTAGAAAATTAGTGGTTGTTGAAAACTAATCAAGTTTAAATAAAGAAATACAATTTTGGAGTTAAAGCGTTACTCGCGTTAAGAGAATAAGCATAAGTCATTATGGAAATAAGGTGGTACCGCGAATATTTTGCCCTTATACATAGTGGCTTTTTATATTAGGAGGATAAATGATAAAAAGATTAATATTTGACATAGACAACACACTAATTATCTATAATGATAACATATTTGAAAGTTTAACATCAACACTTAATGAATTAGATATTTTTGATGAAAACTTATTTGAAGCAATACAAAAATCAATGTGGTATTATGAGAATAACAATAATTTTTATAGTGAAAAAAATATAATGAGTCATCTTAATAATTTTTCAAATTTAAATTTACCAGATGAATTTATTACTATATGGCTTAAGTATTTAGGACAAATAGAACCATATGATTTAAAGCACAATGAAGAAGCTAAACAAACATTAGAATATTTGAAAAATAAATATGAATTAGTTGTTTTAACAAATTGGTTTACTTCATCACAAAGTGAAAGATTAAAATTAGCTGGCTTATATGATTATTTTATTGAAATAATAGGAACTGATAAAATTCTTAATAAACCAAATAAAGAAGCATTTATTAGAGCATGTGGTAATAGAAAAATACAAGAATGCATAATGATAGGTGATAATCTTATTAAAGATATTGAGGGCGCTAGTAATATTGGAATGGAAACAATATTATGTGATTATAAAAATAATAATAAAATATATTCAAAAAGAAAAATAAATAAAATAACAGAATTAAAGGAGATGTTATAATGGAATTAAATAGTTATATTGATCACACTGTTTTAAAAGCATATACTAGTTTAGAAAATATTAAAAAGTTATGTGATGAAGCAATAAAATATCATTTTGCTTCTGTTTGTATTAATCCTTATTATGTGGAAATCGCCAAAAAATATTTAGAAGGTACTACTGTAAATGTTTGTACTGTAATAGGATTTCCATTAGGTGCTAATACAATTAGTACTAAAGAATTTGAAGCAATAGAAGCTATCAATAATGGTGCTGATGAAATAGATATGGTTATTAATATTGGTGCTTTAAAAAATAAAGACTATGATTATATCAAAAAAGAAATAGAAGATATAAGAGATGCTATTGATGGTAAAACATTAAAAATAATAATTGAAACTTGCTATTTAGATAGTGAAGAAATAAAGAAAATGACTGAAATATGTAATGAAACATTTGTTAACTTTATTAAAACATCTACTGGTTTTGGGACTAGGGGAGCAAGTATAGAAGATATTGAAATAATAAATCAAAACAAAAATGAAGTATTAGAGATTAAGGCAAGTGGTGGAATTAAAAATATTCATGATGCTGAAAAATTTATAAATTTGGGTGTTACTAGAATAGGTACTAGTAATGGTGTAGAAATAATGACTCATGAATGTACTTGTGGTGATGAATGTCACTGTGATAATTGTAGTTGTAAGGAGGACTAAAATGAAATTATATGATGAATTAAAATGGAGAGATTTAATCCAAGATATTAGTGATGAATCACTAATAGATAAATTGAATAATGAAAAATTAACATTTTATATCGGAACAGATCCAACTGCAGACTCAATGCATATTGGTCATTACTCATCTTTCTTAATATCAAAGAGATTAGCAAAAGCAGGACATCATCCAATTCTTTTAGTAGGTGGCGCTACTGGATTAATAGGTGACCCAAAACCTACT
>CAZYWD010000077.1:0-4014 GCA_964651795.1 uncultured Muribaculaceae bacterium | reverse complement strand
GGGAGAAAAACAAATAATAAGTACAAGTAATAGTGAATTGAAAAAACAATTTGAATCAAAAAAACCAAAAAGAAAAAGAATAAAAGAAAAAAAAGTAATTTACAATTTGAAACCAAACGATGAAGACATAAAAAAAAGAATGGGAATAAGTGAGCATTCACATGGAACAATGAAAAGACATGATAATTTTTCATATTTTCTATTAAAAGGAAAAGAAAAGGTTAATGGAGAACTAGCCTTGTATTATTGTGCCTACAATTTGAGAAGACTAGTAAATATTCTAGGAATTAAAGAAACAATAGAATTAATAGATAAAAAAACCTATGCATAAGGAATAAAAGAAGCAATTTTTTAACTAAAAGAGAAAAAATGATGAATTTGTGATAAAATAGACAAATTTTTTTTATAATATTAATTAAATTTTGTGCAAAAAATTCATTGACAGACAGTCTCGGGGGGGGGTATAATATAGATAGATTATAAGAAAGTAGGAATTAAATATGAAAAGAAAAGGATTTACACTTATTGAATTATTAGCAGTAATAGTAGTATTAGCTATAATAGCTATAATTGCAATACCAATAATAACTAGTGTTATAGATAAAGCAAAAGTAGGAGCTTTAAAGGATAGTGCATATGGAATATTAGATGCATCAGAACTATATTTAGCTAAGAATATGTCTGAAGGAATAGATGACACAATAGAATTCACTTGTAGTAATGGTAAATGTATAAATGGGGATAAAGAAATAACATATAAAGGACAAATAGATGAAGGAAAGGTAAGAATCTATAGTGATAATAAAATAGAATTATGTATAACAAATAATAAGAATGCAGCATTAAAAACAGTAGATACTAAAGAAGTAATAGTAGAAACAGGTACTTGTAAGTATAACGAATTAAGTTATGATGTTAATGAATTAGTATCAAAAGATGATTTTGATGAAATAAATAAAAAATATAATGATTTAAAAGCCTTAGTAGATCAAACAAATATAACAGCAGATGATATAGTAGAAGGAAAAAAAGCATATTCTGATGGAGAAGTAGTAACAGGAACATATAAAGGAATGAAAAAAATATTATTAGGAACAACCACAAGCTATAATTTAAAAACAGATTATGAAACATATGGGTTAAGTGAAACAGACTATGAAATTATAACAGCAGATAATTTTTTAGTAGTTATTACGGCTGGTGTTAGTAGTGGATGGGGTCATGTAGATCAAACAGGTATAGCTGTTAGAAATAGTGTTATTGCATATAATGATGGATTATTAACGATTACAGCACCTGTTTTAGGATATACATTACCATATGAACCATATAGTTGGTATGCAAGATACTCAATTCCATTTCAAGTATATTTAATATTTTGAATCTAAAAAAAATATTTTAGAAAGTAAATAATTGCTTTCTTTTTTTTGTTGGGAATTTGTCAAATATTTAGACAGTTTTTATAGAGGGTATAGTCATTTTTGATGACAATTTTCAAAATCAATAGGAGATAAATACCCTATAGAAGAGTGAATTCTAATAGGATTGTAAAACCCTTCAATATAATCATAAATAGCTTTATAAGCATCTTCATAAGTATATAATTTCATTAGATAAATTTTTTCTTTTTTTAAAGAAGCATGGAAAGATTCTTGAGCAGCATTCTCATCACAAGAGTGATTAATAGATGTATAACTAAAAATAAAATTATGGTCTTTTAAAAATTGTCTATATAAATTAGATCTCATTTGAGAACCTTTATCAGAATGACAAATTAACCCAGGAGAAGGTTTTCTAATTTTAACGGCATTAGATAAAACAATTAAAATTTTATCAGTTTTTTGGTCACTAAATAAGCCCCAAGAAATAACTTTCTTAGAATAATAATCAATAAAAGATATTAAATAAAAAGTACCATCATTAATAGTATGAATATAAGTAATGTCAGTAGTCCAAACTTGATTAATATAAGAAATATTTAAATCTTTAATTAAGTTAACAATTAACTTTTTTTCATTAATTGTTAAAGTAGTCTTTCTATGAGGGAAACGTTTAGAAACAATAGATTTAATACCTAATATACGCATAGCTCTGGAAACTTTAGAGATAGAACAATTAACATTATCTCTATTAAGTAAAACAGTTAATTTAGGAGAACCATAGATGCCATTAAACTCAAAATATTTTAAAATAACTAATTGAAGAAAACAAATATAATTAATATTATTATATTTACCATTATGTAACCAATAAAGATAAGAAGATTTATTGACATTTAAAACACGACAAATAGAATTCAAAGGATAAGAATTAGAAATAATAGAGATAGTCTCGAAAATTTTTAATCCTTTTTGGCAAGTAAAGAAATCGTTTTTTTTAGTATTTCATTATCTCTTTGTAAAGAAGAAACTTGTTTTTTTAAATCATCAATAAGTTGAGCTTGAGTTTTGTAATTATCATCAAAAACATGATTATCTTTATTATAGGCAGTAATCCATTTTTCTAAAGTTTTAAGAGGAATATTAAATTGTTCTGCAGTTTTAATAGTAGAATGTTTTTCATTAACAATAAAATTAACAAGCATAGATTTAAAATCATTATTATATTTTCTAGGCATAATATAAACACATCCTTTCTATTATTATACCATTGACACCCTCCATGTAAAGTGTCTAAAAATATGATAACATCCCAATAAAAAATGGTCAGACTTATGGTATATTTTTATTCCAAAAAACTGTAATAAAACATTAGCTGAAATGACAGAAGAAGAAAGATTAAATAGATGTGATGATCATACATCGGGATTACAAATATTTAGTGAATGGTATAATCAAAAAATAAAACAACATGTTATAATTAAATAGAGGTGATAATATGAAAATATTTTTAATAAGACATGGTGAATCAATCCAAAATACAGGACTAAACTATGAACTTAAATTACCAGATCATAAAGTTTATTTATCAGATAATGGAAAGATTCAAGCAAATGAAGCCGGTCTTTACTTAAAACAATATGTAGATATTCATAAAATTGATTTAGATAACTCTACATTGTTTATTAGTCCATATACTAGAACTAGAGAAACAGCTTCAATTATTAATAAATATTTAGATATTAAAGATATAAAAGAAGATATTGCTTTAATAGAACAAAGATATGGATTATTTAGTGATAATCCAATAGAAGAGTGTAAACAAAAATTCCCAGAACAATTTGAACTATATGATAAATATTATCAAAATGATGGAAAATTTTATGCTAAACTACCACAAGGTGAAAGCCCTTATGATGTTGCTTTAAGAACTAGGCAATTTATAGATACAATATTTAGAGATTATGATAAGGGTAAAGAAAATTTCTTTATAGTTAGTCATGGAACTACTATTAGAGCATTTTTATTATCATATTTTCACTATTCACCAGAATGGTTTAATAGTGAGCCAAATTTAGATAATTGTTCAATTAGATTAATTGATAAAGAAGAAAAAAATATAGATAAAGGATATATATATGGAAAGACTTTAATAAAAAAGTAAAGTCTTTTTTTATTTATAATAAAATGATATAATGTTTATATAGAGGAGGGTTTATATGAAAGTTTTTGAAGTTAAAACTAAACAATATGATAATCAAATTTATTTTAAATTTAAAGGAAATGAAGAAATTGAAAACAATTATGATAATTTAACCAATATTATCAATAAATTATTTAATAGCACTAATATTGATAAATACTTTGAAGATATAAATTTACTTATTACTGATATAAGAAAGATATTGATAGATTTTAAGGAAGTAGAATTAAATGTTGAAATAACAAAAAATAATAAAAAAACAAATTTAATAATGATTAAAAATAAAAAAGTTGTTGAGTATATATCAGTAAATCCTTTAATAAATGATAATGAAGAATTTGAATTTAATTTTTATAAAGGAAAAATAACTACCAATATTGATTGTAGTTTAAAAAATACAAAAAAAATATTAGATATTATGAACAATGAAAT
>CAZYWD010000076.1:0-4091 GCA_964651795.1 uncultured Muribaculaceae bacterium | reverse complement strand
ATTTATTAAATAAACCAGTAGAAAAAGCTATAGCAAACAACTTTAAAAGAAAAGCAATGAAAAAACTAAAAGAAATGCCTAATTTAGATGTTGTTGGAATAACAGGTAGTTATGGTAAAACAAGTAGTAAAAATATCTTAAATGATATATTAAGTGTTAAATACAATTCACTACCTACACCAAAAAACTTCAATACTCCAGTAGGATTAATTATCACTATTAATAACCATTTAGATAAATTTAATGATATATTAATAGCTGAAATGGGTGCATTTAAACGTGGAGAAATAAAAGAACTATGTGATTTAGTTAAACCTAAATATGGTATATTAACTAAAATAGGAGTAGCTCATTTAGAATCATTTGGATCACAAGAAAATATCCAAAAAGGTAAATTTGAACTTATCGAATCACTACCACTTGATGGAATAGGAGTTCTAAATGGTGATGATGAATTACAAGTGAATTATAAACTACAAAATAAAGTAAAAACAGTTTGGATAGGTATAGAAAATAAAGATGTAGATGTTAGAGCAACTAATATAAAACTTAGTGAAGAAGGAACAACATTTGATTGTACATTTAAAGGTGATAAGAAAAAATATAAATTTACAACTAAATTATTAGGTAAAGCCAACATCTATAATATACTAGCTGGTATTGCTTTAGGTAAAGAATTAGGAATAACAATTAGCCAACTACAAACAGGTGTTAAAAAAGTAAAACCAGTAGAACATAGACTAGAACTTAAAAAAATGGGTACAATTAATATAATAGATGATGCATATAATGCTAATCCTGATGGAACTAAAATGGCATTAGATGTATTAGATAAAATGACTGGTAAAAAAATAGTAGTATCATCTGGAATGATAGAATTAGGTTCTAAATCATTTGAATTAAATAAAGAATTAGGAACTTATATGTCAGATAAAGTAGATATAGCTATATTACTAGGAAAAGAACAAACTAAACCAATCTATAATGGATTAATAGATAGTAAATTTAATAAAAAGAATATTAAAGTATTAAAAAATATTCAAGAAGCTTTTGAATACATTAGAACATTAAAAGATAAAAATATCAATGTTCTAGTTCAAAGTGATTTACCAGATATATTTGATGAGAAGTAGAAAGAGTGATTTTATGAAAATAAAAGTAGGAGTTATCTTTGGTGGCGAATCAGTAGAACATGAAGTAAGTATAATATCTGCTGTTCAAGCTATGAATAACATGAATAAAGAAAAATACGATATAATTCCAATCTATATTAGTAAAGATAAAATTTGGTATACAGGTAAAATGTTAATGGAAATTGACATTTATAAAGATTTTGAAGATCTTAAAAAATATGCTAAAAAAGTAATCTTAACTAAAACAGAAGAAGGATTCTTCTTAATGAGAACAAATGGATTATTTAATAAAAAAGTAGCAGAATTGGATTTAGTATTTCCAATCGTACATGGTAAAGGTGTAGAAGATGGTTCATTAGCTGGTTTCTTAGAAACAATAGGAATACCATATGTAGGATCTTCTATGTTAGGAGCATCAATTGGACAAGATAAAGTAGTAATGAAACAAGTAATGCAATCAAGTAATATTCCAGTACCTGACTATACTTGGTTTTTTGATAATGAATATTTAAGTGATTCTAAAACAATATTAAATAAAATTAAGTCATTAGGATATCCATTAATAGTTAAACCTGCTAACTTAGGTAGTAGTGTAGGTATAACAGTTGTTAAAAAAGAAAAAGATATTGAAGAATCTATAGAAGAAGCAATTAAATATGACAATAAAATAGTTGTAGAAAAAGTAATAGATAACTTAATTGAAGTAAATTGTAGTGTAGTAGGAAATAGTGAATTTCAAGAAACAAGCGCTATTGATGAAGTAATGACAAAAAATGATTTTTTAACATATAATGATAAATATATTGGTGGAGGTAAAAAAGGTAAACTTAAATCTCCAAAAACAAGTGGAAGTATGGTATCAAGTGATAGAATAATACCAGCTAGAATCAGTAAACAATTAGAAAATGATGTAATTAAATATGCTAAAGAAACATTTAAAACATTAAATTTAAGTGGAATAACTAGAATAGATTTCTTAATAGATAAAAAAAATAACAAAGTCTATGTAAATGAACCTAATACAATTCCAGGATCTTTATCTTTCTATTTATGGAAAGCCAAAGGAACAGAATATGAAACATTATTAGATGATGCTATTAAATTAACTATTAAAGAATTTAAAGATAATGCTAAAAAAACTACTTCTTTTGATACAAATATATTAAGTAGTTATAATGGTGGAGTTAAAGGATTAAAAAAATAAGTATTACTACTTATTTTTTTGTTTACCTTTATTAATTTCATGAATGTTAGATACTTTTACAACTATTGTATTAATAGAAATTGCTTTATTATTATTTAAAGTCTCTTTCAATAATATAATTTCTTGTAAATACTTTTTATCTTTATTTAATAAAATTTTAGCATAATTATTTATAACAAAACTTAATATTTTGTCATATTTATTATTTAAAACTAAATCAACTAATATATTCCATTCAGTTTTTTCTTTTTCTTTTAAAAATACAAAGATAACATTGTCGATTAATAATTCTAGATTTTCCATTAGTTACCTCCAAAGCATTATTATATTACAACACTTTACATTAAAAGTCAAACATTATAAGATAAAAATATTATTTTTAATAATATATGCAATTTTGTGTTATAATATTTAAGGATAGGTGATAATATGGAATTTGTAACAAACATACCAGAAAATGAATATGAAAATTTTGTAATTAATCATAAAAAATCACATTTTATGCAAAGTTATTATTTTGGACAAATAAAATCAGAAAAAGGTTTTATTCCTTATTATGTTGGAATAAAAGAAAATAACAAATTAATTTGTACAGCCCTATTGTTATATAAAAAATTAATAGGTAAATATGGTTATTTTTATTCCCCAAGAGGCCCATTATTAGATTATAACAATAAAGAGATGATTAAGACATTTACTAAATATTTAAAAGAATTTTCTAAAAAAAATCATTGTCTATTTATAAGAATTGATCCTGATGTAGAATTTAAAAACAATCAAGAACTATTATCAAATTTAAAGGAATTAGGATATAAACATAAAGGATTTAATACTGGGTTTGAAAATGAACAACCTAGATTCACATTTAGATTGAATTTAAGACAAGAATTAGATGAATTACACAATAATATTCATCCAACTACTAGAAATATATTAAATAGAGGTAATCCATATAATTTAAATATATACATTGGTAATAATAATGATATAAAAGATTTTTATACAACAATGATTGAAACAGGTAAAAGAAATGGCTTACTTCAATCACCATTAGAATATTATGACACTTTTTATTCTATATTTAATGAACATAATATGAGTGATTTATATGTTGTTAAAGTTAATCTTAATAATTTAAAAGAAATATATAGTAATAAACTTAAAACTTTAAATGATGAAAAAGAAAATATTAAGTCTAAAAATACCAATCCTAAAAAAATGAATAATATGATTCAAGAATTAGATAACCAAATAAATAAAGTAAAACAAGATATTGAGATGGTTTCAGATATAAATGAAGAAGAAATAACATTGTCGTCAATGATAACAGTAAAATATGGAAATAAGGTGTGGACAGTACATGGTGGTAACAATTCATTATTAATGAATTTGAATGCCAATTATTTACTTTATTATACAATTATAAAAGATAGCGTAAATAAATATGATTTGATAGATTTTTTTGGAACAACAGGTATTAAAGATCCTGATCCAAAAAATCCAATATTTGGAATCCATTTTTTCAAAAAAAGATTTGGTGGTAATTTGTGTGAATTTATTGGTGAATTTGATTTAATTACTAATAAATTTATGTATACATTATATATAAATTTATTACCTATATATAGAAAAATAAAAAAATAATTTGAAATTATAAAAAATTATGATATAATTTATATGTCTTTAAAAGACATATGTCTCCTTAGCTCAGTTGGTAGAGCAACAGACTCTTAATCTGTGGGTCTAGGGTTCGA
>CAZYWD010000075.1:0-4135 GCA_964651795.1 uncultured Muribaculaceae bacterium | reverse complement strand
GGAGAAGAGAGAACTGCTATTAAATTAATTATAGAAGCTATTTAGCTTCTTTTTTTGTATACTAATTATAAATAAAATTATACTAATAATGGTGATATTATGTACTATTTTAATTGTTTTATTATATACTCTATATTTGAATATTTTTTAGAAACCATTATAGCTATTGTAACTAAGAGTGGTTTTAAAAGTGGAATAATGTATGGACCATGGACTCCTATATATGGTATAGGAGTAGTAGTTATATTATTATTATCACATTATTTTTTTATGAATCTCCACATGCCTAGATGGATAGAAACAATAATAGTATTTTTTATTGTTAGTATATTTTTGTCATGTTTAGAATTAATTGGCGGATTATTAATAGAAAATATGTTTAATACTACCTTTTGGGATTATTCTTCACATAAATTTAATATAGGAAAATATATATCTTTAGAAATGACTTTAATATGGGGTATTGCGACAGTATTATTTATATATATTATAAATCCATTATTAGAAAAATTAATATATAAAATACCTTTATTTATTACTATAATATTTGGTATATTTATGATAATAGACTTTATATTAACACTAATAAATCACAAAAAATAATTTGAAAGTAATATAATTATGTGTTATTATAGTACATAGTAAGGATGTGATTTATGGCTTCAGCACTTATTCATTTAGCAGTTGCTAAAAAAGTAAACGAACAATTAAAAAGAGATAATAGATTATTAATGCTAGGTAGTGTCGCACCAGATATAAGTAAGCAAATAGGTGCTAGTAGGAATTTATCACATTTTATATCAGAATTAGATGGTGGAGATGTTCCTAATATTGATAAATTTTTAAGTAAGTATAAAAATTATCTAAATAACGATTTTGAAATGGGTTACTTAATTCATTTATTAACTGATGTATTGTGGTTTGAAGAATTTTTATCTAACCACTTAAATGGAGATATTATAATTTTAAAAGATGGAACAAAGAAAAAAATGAATGATGATGAATTTACTATGCTCATTTATAATGATTATACTGACTTAAACTCAAAATTAATAGATTATTATAATTTAGATTTATCAGTATTTTATGATAATTATGATTTACCACAAGTCTATATTGAAGAAATACCAAAAGATAACTTAAATGTAATAATAGATAAAATGGGTACAATATGTTCATTGGAAGGAAAAAATAAAGAATATATAATTACTTTAGAACCTGTAGTTCATTTTATAGATTATTGTGCTATATATGTACTGGATTATTTAAAGACAATATAATTTGATAAATATTATTAAATGTGCTATTATATGTGAACAGGTGGTTTATATGGATTTAAAAGATATACTATTAGAAGTTAAAAGAACACTATATACTGGTAATGCAACGATTAATGAAAATTTATCAACTGAAGGCATGAAAGTAGAAATATTAAGATTATTAAATAAATATGTTGTAAAAAATTATAGTGATAGAAATTTAACTGAAAAGAAATCTAATTTAGATGAATATGTACTTAAAAATAGTGCTCAAATAAAAAGTGAATTTAATAAATTTTTATTAGGATTAGATAAAAATGAAAAAACGGCAGTTCAAAATAAAGCTTTAATAGATCCTAAATTAGCTAAAATGGTAAATAATAGTGGTGTAAGAATCACAATGATGAATATTAAAAGAAACATTAAAATTAGTGGCTTTAGTATTAAGAAAAATAAAAAAATTTATATTTTAGCTTATAGAGAAAATGAATTAGGACTTTCAGAAAAAAGATATGTAATTGCTAGTGAATTAATAAATATAATGATTAATGAGCTTGTACCTAGACAATATCAATTTATAGATAAAAGAGTTATAAGTTTTACTACACTTGATAAAAGTAGTACTAAATATAGTAATTTAATTAAAAGTATTATAATTGATTATTATATTACAGAACTTAGTATGAGATCTTATCTAGAAAATGAAGGAATGTGGAAAAATAATAATGATATTGTTTCTTCATTATGTGATACTTATAGAATGCCAAGAGATTTGGTGGAAAAAAGAATTGAGAGTTCTAGATTAGGAGCTAAAATTAAACAGTTAGAAGGTAAATAATATGAATCAAAATTTAAAAAGAAGCATAATATTAGAAAATTACCAAAATCCGACTAATAAAGGATTAATAGAAGATGATAGTTATATATTAGTAAATACTAATAATGAATCTTGTATTGATGAAATAAATTTAATGGTTAAAATAGAAGATGGTATTATAGTAGATGCTAAATTTGATGGAGAAGCATGTGCTATATGTACAAGTTCTACTTCGATAATGATTAATACTATAATAGGTAAAACATTAGAAGAAGCTAAAGAAATATATACTAATTTTATTTATATGTTAGATGAAAAAGAATATAATGAAGAAATATTAGAAAGTGCTATTGTCTATGATGATATATATAAACAACCAAATAGAAAAAAATGTGCACTCCTACCTTGGTGGGGATTAGAAAAAGCTATCAAAAAGAAACAAGAAAATGAGTAAAAAGGTTTATTAAAAACCTTTTTTTTGATATAATTTTTATAGGTGGTAATATGGAAAATAAATTAAAAACATTATTAGAAAAAACAAACATGAATATAGATAATTATAAATATTTTAATAAAGGTTTATTAGAAAGTATTATTACCAACGACAATAAAGATTGTTGTTTAATAAATATAAAATTAGATACTAATTTACCACTTAATGTTTATTTAGAATTAAAAAGAACTATTAAAAATGCTTTTCCAACATTAAATAAAGTTGTTTTTAAATTAAATGTAAATAAACCTAATGTGAAATTATTTTATGATTATTTAGACTATATAATAGAAAAATACAATATAGAAGCATTAAAAAATAATGATAATATATCATATAGAAGTAATAAATTAATTTTAGATAAAAGTTTAAGTGAAGAAGAAAAAGAATTAATAATTACTAAACTTAAAAAAATGGGTTATATAATAACTATTGAATATAAACAAACAAAAAATGAAATAAAAAAAGAAGAACCAATAATAGAAGTAAAAGAGGAAGTAAAAGAAGAACCAAAAAAAAGGGTATTTGAAAGAAAACCTAGAGTAAGAGAAGAACATCCAGATGTATTATATGGAAGACTTATAAGTGATCCAATAACTAGAATGGATACTATTATAGAAGTAAATAAAACTATAACAGTTGAAGCATATGTTTTTGGTTTAGAAAATAGAGAATTAAAAACAAAAGATGGAAGAGAATTCAAAATAATGAATTTTAAAATAACTGATTTTACTGATAGTATTTATGGAACACTTTTTTTAGGTGGTACTGAAGAATTTCCTGATATTTCAGAAAACAATTGGTATAAAATTAGAGCTCAAGTAAAAGAACCAGATAAATATAATCAAGATATGTCTTTAAGTATTAAAGATGTAAACAAGCTAGAAAAAGAAGTAGAAAAAATAATTGATGATGCTCCAGTTAAAAGAGTTGAACTACATACACATACAGTCATGAGTCAAATGGATGGTGTAGTTAATGAGGAAAAATTAGTTAAAGAAGCTATTGCTTGGGGACATAGAGGAATTGCTATAACAGATCATAATGGATGTCAAGCATACCCACATGTATTTAATTTAGTTAGAAATTATAATAAAGGTAAAGAAGATAAAGATAAATTTAAAGCAATTTATGGAACTGAATTAACATTAATAGATGATACAGTTAAAATAGTTTTAAGACCAACAGATGCTTCATTATTAGAATCTACTTATGTTGTATTTGACTTAGAAACTACAGGATTTAATGCCGGTGGTGAAGATTCTATTATTGAAATTGGTGCTGTTAAAATACAAGATGGAATGATAATTGATAGATATGATCAGTTAATTAATCCGGGTCGTGATATTAGTGAAAGAATTACTAATGTAACTTCTATTACTAATGAGATGTTAAAAGGAAAGCCTAATGAAGAAGATACTGTAAAAGAATTTAAAGAGTGGGTAGGAGATTTACCTATGGTTGCTCATAATGCTAAATTCGATACATCATTTATTGAAATGGCTTATAAGAAATATAATTTAGGTGAATATACTAATCCAGTAATAGATACTTTAGAATTATCTA
>CAZYWD010000074.1:1156-4164 GCA_964651795.1 uncultured Muribaculaceae bacterium | reverse complement strand
CCAAATATCTCTTTTAATTCTTTAGGTGTAGCACTAGTACATATATCAACATCTATACTAGGCCTATTTAAATAAATATCTCTAGGATAACCACCTACTATATAGGCCTTATAACCACTTTTAGTAATCCTTTTTATAATCTCCAATGCAGTCTTAAACATAAATCCTCCTATAAAAAAAGACTATAATAAGTCTTTTAGTTTAAAGCTTCTTTTAATTTTGAACCAGCTTTAATTGTAACAGCAGTTCTTGCAGCTACTGGAACAGTTGCTCCAGTTCTTGGATTACGTGCAGTTGTAGCAGCTTTATGTTTAGCAGTAAATGTAACGAATCCTGTTAATGTTACTTTTCCACTATCTTTTAATCCTTTTACTACACCTTTTTGCATAGCATCCATAGCTCTTTTAGCGTCTGCTTTTGTTAATCCTGTTTCTTCAGCAATATAGTTTACTAAATCTGTCATTATAAATAACCTCCTATTTCGTTAAGCATTATATTTTGCTTACATTTAAAGGATATCATTTTTATTAATTAAAATCAATACTTTTTTTGCGAAAAAAGTAATTTTATAAAAAAATATTAACTTTTTGAATATACTTTTATAGGTGAATTATATGAAAAAGTTATTAATCATTGTTTTAATTGTTATTTTAACAGGTTGTTCTAAAAATAAAGTTCATATTAATACTATTGTAGTTGAGAACGACAATTCTTTAGTAAATATTAGTTATCCTATTACTAATACTGATTTAGATTTAATTATTAAAAAGGATATTGATGAAATTTATAATGATTATAAATCATTTAAGGAAATTAATATAGATTATTTATATTATAAGATTGATAATATGATTTCGGTCGCACTTTTCATATATATTTATGATAATAAAGCTATTAATTATGTAAAAACTTACTATTATAAAGATAGATTATTAACTATAGATGATTTTGTTGATAGAGATAAATTAAATAAAATCTTAATTAATAAGATTAAAGATTTAGATATTCCAATTGGTACTATTAATAGTCATTTGGAATTTAGTTTTGATACTAATTATTTAACTATTTATATTGAGAATAAAGAAATAAAGATTTTATTAAAAGATTTGGATATTTTTTTTAAAAAAGAAGAATTAGTTTATTATCCGGAAGTTACTAATGATAATGATGTATCAGTTGATGATAAGGTTGTAGCCCTTACTTTTGATGATGGACCAAGTATATATACTGATAGAATTATTGAGTATTTACACGATAATGATTGTGTTGGAACTTTCTTTGTTTTAGGTAATAAGGTAAATGATTATAAAGATGTAATTATTAAAAGTATTAATTATGGTAATGAAATAGGAAATCATTCTTATAATCATAAATGGTTAATTAAACTTAAAAAGGAAGAAGTGAAAGAACAAGTTGAAAAAACGCAAAATATTATTAAAGAAAAAACTGGTTATGTACCTGTATTACTTAGACCTACTTATGGTTCAGTAAACAGTACATTAAAGGAAATTACTGATTTAGAAATTGCTTTATGGAATGTTGATACTTTAGATTGGAAATATAGAAGCACTGATAAAATTGTGAGTAGAGCAACAAAAAATTTAAAAGATGGAAATATCATTTTAATGCATGATATATATAAAAGATCATTTAACGCCTTAAAAAAAATTGTACCCATTATTAAAGAAAAGGGTTATAAATGTGTCACTATAAGTGAATTAAACGAAATTAAGAAATTAAGAAAATATGAATGAAAAAGATTTACTAAAGCAACAAATGGTTACAACTTTTATATATGTAATATGCTTACTTGTTTCATTATCATTAACTTATGATGAGTTTTTAAAAAAAGATAATAATAAACTTTATAGTGATAAGAGCGCTACTAATATAGCTTTAACTAATAGAATTGTTATATTAGTTTTAACGTTATCTTATTTATATATTAATTTTGCTAATAGAGAGATTGCTAAAAGTAATAATAGTAATTTAAGGTTTTTTAACCTACAATTAAATGCTAGTTTTTTATCACTAATTTCAGCTATTATAGTTTTATATGTTGTATTTAAAAGTGGTGATTATCCATTTGTTAGTTCAGAAGAAAATCCAGAAATATAAAAAAATAACTATTGCAAAGTTATATTTTTATTCATTCGATTTTTCTATTGGCGTTATTGTGATTGTATATCCAACTGGCTCTAAAAGCTTTATTAAAGTATTTAATTGTGGTGATGTCATCATATTTTCTATTCTAGATACAGTTTCTCTAATAACATTAGCATTGTTTGCCAATTCTTGTTGCGTAAGTGAATGGTTTTTTCTTATTTTTATAAACTGTTCAATAAATTTATATTCTAAATTTAGTAATTCACTTTCTTTTTTAACAAATTTTTTTTCTTCTTCTATTTTCATTTCTTTCTAATCAACATCCTCTTTATCCATCAATAAAAAAGTGAACATCTTTACCTAATGGATTTTTAAAATAATTTCTTGAAAAAATATTTAACAGATTTAAAGCAGATGTCAAATCCTCTCCATAAATTTTATTAGTATCAATCCAAACCATTAGATATATGGTGTGGATATTTACATTTTCAATTATATCACTTTGACCGGAAAAAATCCAATTATTCTCAGTATAAAATGGCATGGTTTCTAACAAATAATCATCATTAGAAATTATTGCATATTTGTTTTTCAAAACTTCTTTTTGTCCTTCCCGCTGATAATTATAATTATCATCAAAATAATGAAATTCCATTTTATAGTTTTGATTATTAAAATCTTCGCTATTTACATCAATTGTTTTATTTCTAGAAAATAAATTATATAGAAAATACGATTTTATATTCAAAACATTATTTATTTCCTTAATAAAATCATATATATTATTATTAACAAAATTTTCTTTTATTTGAAAACATAATTCTTCTTCATATTCATTTGATTCATAATCATCTAAATTAATTATATTACTAATATTTTTATTAATATCATTTTTTAATTTA
>CAZYWD010000074.1:0-1056 GCA_964651795.1 uncultured Muribaculaceae bacterium | reverse complement strand
TTTTTTAATTTAATAATATTTTTTGTAATTCATTACATTTTTCTTTATCCATATCAGGTGTTCCTTCTAATCTATAAGGAATATTTAATTCTCTATATTTAGTTATACCCATTGTATGATATGGTAATAATTCTACTTTTTCGATATTTTTTAAATTTTCAATAAATTCTTTTACCTCTAAAATATATTCTATATTATCATTATATCCAGGTATAATTACTTGTCTTATCCACATTTTTTTGTTTTTCTTTTGACAAGTTTTTAAAAATTCTAATGATATTTCTATATCTCTACCAGTTAATTCTTTATATTTTTCTTTATCTAAGGCTTTAATATCCCAAATTACTAAATCAATATAATCTAATATTTCATCATATTTTTCTCCAACACCAGCTGTATCTAAACAAGTATGAATATTATTTTGTTTTAATAATTTTAAACATTCTAATAAGAAATCTGGTTGATTTAGTGGTTCACCACCTGAAAATGTTACTCCACCATTATTTTTAAAATAGTTTTTAAATTTTAAAATATATTTTACTAATTCTTCTGGAGTCCATTTTTCTTTTATATCATTATTCCACATTTCTGGATTATGACAAAATTTACATCTTAAAGTGCATCCTTTTAAAAATACTACAACTCTGATACCTGGTCCATCTACTAGACCCATAGTATCAATTGAATTAATATTTCCTATCATATTCTACTATGGAAAGTTCTAGAAATAACTTCCATTTGTTGTTCTTTACTTAATCTATTAAAGTTAACAGCATATCCTGAAACTCTTATAGTTAATGTTGGATATTTACCGGGATTGTTCATAGCATCTATTAATGTTTCTCTATTTAGTACATTAACATTAAGATGTTGTGCTCCATTACCAAAGTATCCATCTAAAATATCTACTAAGTTAGATATTCTTTCTTCTTCATTATGTCCCAAAGCATCAGGTATAATTGAGAATGTATTTGAAACACCATCTTGGCAGACATCTTTATATGGTATTTTAGCAACTGAATTAAGTGAAGCCAAAGCACCATGAGAATCTCTTCC
>CAZYWD010000073.1:0-4206 GCA_964651795.1 uncultured Muribaculaceae bacterium | reverse complement strand
TATATTAAAATAATATATTATCTTTCTTGAAAGGAGAGATAGTATGAAAAAAATCATCTATTTTATTTGTATTATGTTGTTTGCTGTATGTGTTAAAGCAAGTCCAGTAGTAAATTATCAAGAAGGAATTTATAGTAATAGAATAGGAGATAAATTATATTCAGGCAAAATGGCTTTCATATTTATGAATGATCATATAGTATATTGTTTAGATCCATTTGAACTAGTTGGAAGAACATATTATGAAGATAATAATTACCTAAATAATATGAATAAAGATAATTTAAAATACTTTGAATTAGTTGCTTATTATGGATATAATAAAACTAATAGAAATAGTATATATTACTATATGGCTGCTCAAGAACTAATTTGGGAAAGAATAATAGGTCAAGGTAAAGTATTTTGGTCAACTGGTGAAAATGATACAGGTTCTAGAATAGATATAAGTAATTATAAAAATGAAATAATTAATAACATTAATAATTTTAATACTTCACCATCTTTTGAAAATGAAGTTATTAAATCTGATTATTTTGATAAAAAAATATTTATAGATAAAAATAGAGTAATAAATTTTTATAACCATTCTTCAGAAGGAAAATCTATTTTAAAAAGAGAAAGTAATGGGATTAGTGTTATAATGTTAGATCATGAGAAGACTAAAATAAATTTAAAAAGACAAATTAAAACAGATAATAAAACAATTATTTATACTGGTGTTGGTAATCAAACTTTAGGAAGTTTTGGCATTAATTTAACTAAAACAAGCCAATTTTATGTAGAACCTAATCCATATAAAACAAATGTTACAATTACCTTTTATGATAAAGAAACAAATGAAATCTTAAATGATGTTGAATTTAAATTATGCCCTGATAATGAATTAGTAAATGCAAATGGTAAATATAGTGGTGTTTTTATAGAAGGAAAATATCAAATTTGTGAATTAAATAATCCTTATGAATTAACTGATGATTTACTATTTGAAATAAAAAAAGAACAATTAACAGCATATACTAATATTGATTTTTATTTAACTAAAAAAGAAATACCTATAAAAATTCCAGAAAAAGAAGAAATAAAGAATGAAGAAGAAAAAAATAATGAAGTAAAAGATTTAGGATTAGGTAGTACAGAAGTATTAGATAAAATAATATTAGAAAAACCTATTATCATAGAAGATATACCTAAGGAATTACCTAATACATATAATTATCAATTTATTAAATATTCCACATTATATATAATACTACTAGGAAGTGTTTTATATAAAATTAAGCACTAGTATAATTGTAATTTGTTTATTACTATTAATTAGTATTAAAATAACTGAAAAAATAGAATATAGTAGTCATATTAAGAAAATAGATAATATTATATTAAAAGGTGATTCAAATAAAACAAAGTATATTGGATATATTGAAATAGAAAAAATAAACATAAAAAGAGGAATAGTAAATGGTATTAATGATAAAATATTAAATAATAATGATGTTGGTATGATTAATGATAAAAACATTATATTAGCAGGTCATAGTGTATCTAATGTATTTGGTAATCTTCATGATATAAAATTAAATGAAATAATTAAATTATATTTATATAATGAATTAACTGAATATATAGTTAAAGATATAAAAATAGTAGATAAAAATGATTTAAGTTTATTAAATAATGAATTAGTATTAATTACTTGTATGTTAGATCCTAATAAAAGATTACTTGTAATAGCACAAAAAAACATATAGTTTTTCTATATGTTTTATTTAAATATATATGGAGCTTCTAAAGTACCATCACCTGATACATATACTGAGTTACCATCTAATTCAATAACAGCTCTTATACTACCATCATTAGCAGCATCTGTTAAGAATGGACTTGGATTTAATTTATAAACTTTATTAGTTTTATCTGCACTAGTAGTTATTGACCAATATGATAATTCTAAACTAGTAAAGTAATTATAGTTTTCACAACTTCTATCAGAATATGCATGACAATTAGTATCTAAACTAGCTGATAAATATTCATTAAGTTGAATTAAACCAATTAACCAGTTCTCTACAACACTAGAACATTCAATACTACCATCATTAGTTGTTTCTTTTTCACTTCTTTTTCCAATACATAAATTAGTTGGAACTATATATCCTTTGTCATTTTCAGTAAATTCTTCTTCATTTTCATATAATGCAGTTAATGAATCTTTAATTCTACTAACATCAAAATCATTAATACCAGAATTATATCCCTCATCTAAATTATATCTGTCATCCCATTTAACTTTTTCTCTTTTAGTAGTTTCAATTAATTTAATATTTCCATTTTCTTTAACTTTAATAATTAACCAAGTTTTATTAGCAAAACTTACATAGTTATTTAAGTCTTCACCTCTAAATACATATTCATTACCAACTACATATAATCCATTTTCTTTATCAACTGTATTAGCAGTAATGACTTCTTTTAAAGATTTAGTTTTATAGTTTTCACCACAATCTAAGTAAGGTGTATATAAAGTATAACCATTATTCATTTTAACAGTTACTTTACCAGAACAAGTTATATCTTTATCAGGTATAATTTTTTCTACATTTTTTAAATAACCTTCTTCAGTTAGTGTTTCTATATTAACGCTTAATTGTTTAGTACTAATATCTTTAAAACTATTAATACCTTCTTCTGAATTACTATAATATTCTTTAGCGGCTGTTATCATTTTATCTTCTACAGCACCATAACTAACTCTATTACCTACTATTAGTTTTACTATAATGATAATTAATACGATTGCTACAATAACACCAAGTCCAAGCATTAATCTAGCCATTAATTTTTTATCCATTTTCTTTAAGTTGGGTAAACTTATTTTTTTTAAGTCCATATTACTCCTCCTGATTTCTATATAGATTATATCAAAAAAATTAAATTGAAACAATAAGTATTATAAAATAATGAAAAGAATATATTTAATTGGTGATAATATGTTTACATTTATTAAAGGTTTTATAATTGGATTAGGCAAAATTATACCAGGAGTTAGTGGTAGTTTACTAGCAATATCTTTAAATGTTTATGAGAAATGTATTGATATTATTAGTAATATATTTAAAGAATTAAAATATAATATTAAGTTTTTATTTTTATTATGTTTAGGTATTTTATTAGGTATTGTTTTTGGTAGTAAAATTATTTATTATTTTTTAACTAATTATCATGTATTAACTATGTGCTTATTTGTAGGATTAATAGGTGGTACTATACCAAATATTTTAAATAAAGTTAAGATAGAAAGAAGAACAGATTATTTTTATATTATTATTCCATTTTTATTAATTTATTTTTTAGGATTTATACAAAATGGTAGTATTACGATTGAAAATAATTTTAATGGTTATTTATTAGTAATTTTGTTAGGATTTTTAGATGCTTTAACTATGATAGTTCCTGGAGTTAGTGGGACTGCAATATTTATGATTATTGGTGTTTATGAATTTATTTTATTATTATTTAGTAATTTTTTTAGTATTTTTATTATATTTTTCTTAATTGGATTATTTATTGGAATAATATTAGTTAGTAAATTTATGAATTATTGTTTTAAAAATTTTTATAAACAAATTTATTTAATTATTATTGGATTGACTATTTCTTCTTTAGTATTACTTTTAAAGAATACATTTACAGTTGAATTTAGTGTGTTAGAATTTTTATTTGGAGTATTACTTATTTGTTTTGGAATTGTTGCTTCAATTTTTTTTGATAATAAATAGTTTTTTAGCATATTATTTATTAGAGGTGAATTATGGAAAAGAAAGTACCTAAAGTATTTGCGAATAAGATAAATAAAAAGTTAGAAAATAATAATACTTATTCTGTTACTAAGAATGATGAAGTAAGAAAATCTAGTGTCCCTAAAAATATTAATATGAAAATTAATGAGATATTTAGATCTAATAATTATGTTTATAAGGCAGATGTTTTATTAACAACTAGAAGTGGTAGTAGTAAAAAAAGAATAATAGGTAGAAATAAGAATACTTTAATAACGATTGATAATGAAACAATACCTATAGATGACATTATAGATATTGAGTACGATATTTAAACAACTTATATAGTTGTTTTTTGTTGGAATTTGTCGCACGAAATTAATTGATATTATGATTATTATATATTAGAATAATTAATCAAGGTGAT
>CAZYWD010000072.1:0-4251 GCA_964651795.1 uncultured Muribaculaceae bacterium | reverse complement strand
AAAACTAAAACAAAGTATATTAAAAAATTAAATAAAATATTAAAAGATTATAATGATATTATTATTGAAACTGAAACTAAGTTTGATTTAAAAAATTATAAAGTTATTAAAGTTAAAAATATAAATGAAATGATTGATTTAGAAGATGAATTAAGAATACCTATTAATTTATATAAAGAAGAAGATATGGCTACATTTACTTTATTAACTAATAATATAATATATATTTATATTTTAGAGGAATAGTAATTTTACTAATTGATTTTAATAAATAAATATGATAATATGTATATAGATGAGATTTATCTCATACATTAAAAAGGAACATTCAATTACCAAGTTGAATGTCTACCTTATTGGGTAAACACTTAGTCTAAAAGACTAGGTGTTTTTTTTAAAATATTTTATTATAAAAAGTCTTTTTTTTCATTAAATTAAACCTCCTTTCTAAAAAAGAGGTAGACAAATATCGACAATATAAATCAATATTGTACTTTTTCTTTGTTATTATGTTATAATTTAAAAGGTGAGATTATGTTTAAAAAAATATATATAGAAATAACTAATATGTGTAATCTAAATTGTGATTTTTGTATAAAAAATACTAGAAAAAAAGAAAATATTAGTATTGATAATTTTAAAATTTTATTAAAAAAACTGAATAAATATACAGATTACTTATATTTTCATATATTAGGTGAACCATTATTACATCCTAATATAAATGAATTAATAGATATAGCTAGTAAAAACTTTAAAATAAACATAACTACTAATGGTTATTTAATAAATAAAATAAGTGATTTTAAAAATATAAGACAAATAAATATATCACTACATAGTTTTAATATAAGATATGGTAAAACATTAGAAGAATATATGGATAATATATTTGAATCAATTGATTCATTAAAAGAAAATACCTATATATCTTTAAGATTATGGACTAAAAATAATAATGATGAAATAATAAAGTATTTAAAAACTAAATATAACTTTGAATTAAAAAATAATATTACATTAGAAAAAAATGTATTCTTAAGTATAGACAAAGAATTTATATGGCCAAATTTAAATAATGATTTTACTGATCAAATAGGCACTTGTAAAGGAACAATAGATCATATTGGAATACTAGTAGATGGAACAATAGTACCTTGTTGTTTAGATTCAAAAGGTGATATAAACTTAGGAAATATATATAAAGAAGAATTAATAGATATAATAAATAGTGATAGATTTAAACAAATAAAACAAGGATTTTTAAATAATAAAAAGATAGAAAAACTATGTCAAAAATGTAAATTCTTATAAAAATAAAGACTTTTAAGTCTTTTTTTGATATAATATAAATAATGTAATAATTGAAAGGTGATTTTATGAAGAAAAGAATTATAAGTGCATTAGTCGCACTACTTATATTTATTCCAATTTTTATAAAAGGAGGAATAATATTTAATATAGCAATGTATATTTTATCAATGTTAGGATTAAGAGAATTCTTAAAAGTAAAAGCTACAAAAAAAGAACTACCAGCTTTTATAGATTTTATTTCTTATATCATATTAACTTTATTAGTATTATTTAATGTAAATACGACTGAATTAGTATATGCTGTTGATTTTAGAATAATAGCAGGATTATTCTTAGTATTTTTACTTCCAACAGTTCTATATCATGATAGAAGTTTATATAGCGTAACTGATGCATTCTATCTAATAGGTGGAATATTCTTTCTAGGAGCAAGTTTCTCTTTATTAATAATAATTAGAAATATAAGTTTAGATTTAATTATATATTTATTTTTAATAACTGTAATGACAGATACATATGCTTATATAACAGGTCGTTTAATTGGTAAACATAAATTATTAGAAAGTATTTCTCCTAATAAAACATTAGAAGGTATGATAGGTGGCACAGTATTTGGAGTATTAATTAGTACAGTATTTTATACAGTAGTAATTGATCCAAGTATAAATATATTTATAATTTTAGGTATATCACTTTTCTTATCAATATTAGGTCAATTTGGTGATTTATGTTTTTCAGCAATTAAAAGATATTTTGGTGTTAAAGACTTTTCAAATATAATGCCAGGACATGGTGGTATATTAGATAGATTTGATAGTATAATTTTTGTATTATTAGGATTTATGTTCTTTATATCAATAATTTAGGAGGATATTTATGACAATTATCTATTTTATATTAGTACTAGGTATAACTGTTCTAATTCATGAATTAGGACATTTTATCTTTGCTAAAAAAGCTGGTGTTCATATCTATGAATTTTCAATTGGTATGGGACCTAGAATATTTAAATTCAAAAGAAAAAATGATGAAACAGAATATAGTATTAGATTACTTCCAATTGGTGGATTTGTCAGTATGGCAGGGGAAGACTTAGAAGAAGACACTAAAATACCTAAAGATAAACAACTATGTAATAAAAGATGGTCTGATAGATTTTTAGTACTATTTGCTGGTATTGCTTTTAATTTTTTACTAGCAATCATTCTTCTATTTGTAGTAGGACTTATAAATGGTGTACCTAAAAATAATACTACAATAGCTGAATTAGATTCAAATTATCCTATTGTAGAAACAGATATAAAAGTTGGGGACAAAATAATAGGTATTAATGATACTAAAATAAAATCATATGAACATTTAACTTTAGAACTAATTATTAATGATGGTAAACCTGTTTATTTTACGGTAGAACATAATGATGGAACTAAAGAAAAAATAAAAGTAATGCCTATTTTAACTGAAAAAGATGGTAAATCATCATATAAATATGGATTTGTTTTAGATAATAGTAAAGAACATGGTTTCTTAGTATCATTAGAATATGGATTTACTAAGACTGGCAATTTAGTTCATCAAATGTCACTAATAATTGGTAATTTAGTAACTGGTAAATTAGAATTAGATAATTTAAGTGGACCTGTTGGAATATTTAAAGTAGTTGAAGATGCTAATAAAGCAGGATTTATAAATATAATATATTTAATAGCTTATCTATGTATAAATGTGGGATTTATTAACTTTATTCCATTTCCAGCATTTGATGGAGGTAGAATATTATTCTTAATTATAGAAAAAATAAAAGGTAGTAAAGTTAATCCAAAAATAGAAAATATTATTCATTCTATTGGATTCACACTGTTAATGTTATTAATGATATTAGTTACCTATAATGATATAATAAGATTATTTAAATAGAGAAATTCTCTATTTTTTTTATGAAAAAAGGAGGAAATTAGAAAGTTTTATCGAATAATTATATTGAGGAGGTGAAACATGAAAACACTAAAACAATATTCTTATTACATAATAACTTCTATTTCAATAATAACAATTATTATAATAACTTGTTTTTTAAATAATACTAGAGAAGTAATTGCTAAAGTAGAAGAAAAGAAAACTGAACCAGTTAAAACTATAAAAGTAGATGTTAAAGGAGCAATCGCTACACCTGGTGTATATGAGTTAAATATTAATTCAAGAGTAATAGATGCTATTAATATGGCTGGTGGTGTTATAGAAGGTGCTAATACATCTTTAATAAATTTATCTAAAAAATTAATAGATGAAATGGTTATTATAATATACACTAATGATGAAATAAGAGAATATAATGAAGGAAAAATAAAAACAGAATATGTTTATATTGAAGTAAATAATTGTCCTGATCAAATAAATAATGCTTGTATAAATGAACAAGTTAATGTTGAAACTAACTCATTAGTAAATATTAATGAGGCAAGTGTTAATGAATTAACTAGTTTACCAAGTATTGGTGAATCTAAAGCTAATGCAATAATAGAATATCGTAATGAAAAGAAATTTGAAAAGATAGAAGATATCAAAAATGTTAGTGGTATAGGTGATAGCTTATATGAAAAAATTAAAGACAAAATTACTATATAGTTTTTATATATTAGCTACCATTTATGTAATAGTAATAGTTAATAATAATATATATTATTCAAAATATAAAAATGAAACAAAAATAATAGGAATAATTAATGATTACGAATTAACTAATGATTATTTAAAATTAGAAATATTATCTAATGAAAAAATAATAGGATCATATTATATAGATAATGATTATGAGTATTTATATAAAAATATAAAATTAGGTAAAAAAGTAAAAATAGAAGGGGAATTAATAGAACCAAATAAAAATACCAATTTTAATTTATTTAATTATAAAAATTATCTATTAAGTAAAAAAAT
>CAZYWD010000071.1:0-4289 GCA_964651795.1 uncultured Muribaculaceae bacterium | reverse complement strand
AACAATTAATAAACTAGCTCGTATTCAAAGACAATTAACACTAGAATTAAATAGAGAACCATCTGAAGATGAATTAGCTAAAAAAATGGGTATATCAGTAGAAAAAATAAGAGAAATATATAAAATAAGCCAAGAACCAGTTAGCTTAGAAACTCCAATTGGAGAAGAAGATGATTCACATTTAGGAGATTTCATTAAAGATGAAAGAAATGTTAGTCCTGAAGAATATGCTACTAACGAAATGTTGAAAGATGAAATTTCGGATGTTTTATTAACACTTACTGAAAGAGAAGAAAAAGTAATTAAATTAAGATTTGGTTTAGATGATGGTAAATCAAGAACATTAGAAGAAGTAGGGCAAATGTTTGGTGTAACTAGAGAAAGAATTAGACAAATAGAAGCTAAAGCTTTAAGAAAATTAAGACATCCATCTCGTTCTAAAAAACTTAAAGATTATATGGGTGACTAATGAAAATAAGTAAAAGATTAAAATTAATAGCAACCTTAATTAATAATGATAATGTAATAGATATTGGATGTGATCATGCATTACTTGATATATATTTAAGTATAAATGGTAAAAAATGTATTGCATCTGATATAAGTGAAAAAGTATTGGAAAATGCTAAAAAAAACATTGAATTATATAAATTAACAGATAAAATAGAACTAATATTAAGTGATGGTACAAAAAATATCAATATACCAGAAAAAAGTTCTATAGTTATATCTGGTATGGGTGCCAATACCATTATTGATATATTAAAAAACACAATTCATAATAATATAGATGAATTAATAATTCAATCAAATAATGAATTAGATAATTTAAGAAAAAATATATGTGAAATGGGTTATTATATTGATAAAGAAGAAACAATATTAGATAAGAACAAATATTATGTTATTATTAAATTTAAAAAAGGATTTAAAAAATACAATAAAAAAGAACTATTACTAGGTCCTCTTTTAAATAATAAAGAATATTTTGAATATTTATTAAATAAAAACAATGAAATTATTAATAAATTAAATTTAAAAAATATTAATAGAAAAATAGAACTATTAACTATGAATCATTGGATTAAACAAAAACTTCAAAAATGAAGTTTTTTTATGCAAAGAAAGTAGGGTTATTATTAGATGTTTCTATAATTGTTTCACCTGTTCCTGACACTGTATTAGTATTATTTACTTCACTTACAGGTGGTTCTATTTTTTTAAATTCATTCATTACCTTAAACATCGTTTTAGCATTCTTAAATACTGGGCCTGCTTGCTTAACTAGTGGTATTGTTTGATTAACTATATTAAGTGTCTTTTGAGTACCTGATAATATTGTTCCAAAACTTAAATTACCACCAAATAGTCTTGAAAATAAGCCCAATTTAGGTGCAGCCGACATATATGGTAATGCTGAAAAATACGGATTATAATAGTTCATAAATAGGCTCCTTTCTAAAATATTATATGAACTTATCAAAAAATGTTTTACAATTTCGAAAAATATGATATAATTTTAATAGCGTAAAAGAATAAAATGAATGGATGGTGTGCTATGAATAATCCTATATTATTTCCAATTCATATTTGCAGATATTTTTATTTGGGAATAAAAACAATAATAATGTTATTCGTAAAACTATGTTGGTTATTATATAGATTTTTAAATCTACCTTTTAAAAAGAAGGAAAAAGTTAAAAAAGAAAAACCTATTATAGAAAATAACGATGTTAATATCAGTGAAATAAACACTTTAGAAGAAACACCTGTAATGGTAGAAGAAAATAATATAACAGAAGAACAAGATATTAACTTAGATAATATTAAATTTGAAGAAGAAACGGTAGAAAATAATTTAGATAACATTGAATTTGAAGAAAAAACAGAAATAAATTTAGATAATATTGAAAAAGTAGTTCTAGATAAAAAGGAAATTAATGAACTAAAGAAATTAAGACTTAGTGAACAAAAAAGATTATCTAGAGAATATTTAGCTAAGAATAGAAATATCGATGAAGAAGAAAGATTAAAACGAAAAGAAGATGTTAAGGCTGCTAAGATTGATCTAAAAAATAAAATGAATGACAGTTATGTCAATGATAAAGTAAAAATTGAAAAACCAGAAGGTAGTTTAAATGAATTCTTAAAAAAATTAAATGATTTTCCAACTTGGATAAAAGAAAAATTTACTAATAATGAATTTACAAGACATAGTAGAAATAAAGATATGCTTAAAAGAGAAGCATTACTTATCAATTTTGAAGGTGCTGATGCTGAAAAAAGTGATGTAAAAATGCTATTTGAGTATGTTGCTAAAAATCCTGATGGAAAAGTTGTAAAAGATTATTTTGAAGCATATTCAAAAGTAGAAGTACATTCATTCCTACTTAGCGAAGGATTTGAAGTATATAGTATAAGAACAAATAAATGGATTCAATTAATGCATAAAAATGCTAATATGAATAATACAAAAATAAAGATAAAAGATTTAATATTCTTTATAACACAATTATCAACTTATATTAAAGCAGGTATACCACTAGTTGAAGCTTTAAAAATACTAGAAAGACAATATAAAAATCCAAGATACAAAAAAATATTTAAAGCTGTTATATATGATTTAACAATGGGTGAAAATTTTAGTGAAGCATTAATGAAACAAAATGTTGCTTTCCCTAAATTATTAATCAACATGGTTAAGACAGCTGAAATGACAGGTGAATTACCTGAAGTATTAGATGATATGGCTGAATATTATACTGAAAGTGAAAGTACAAGAAAACAAATGGTTACAGCTTTAATGTATCCATCATTAGTATTCGTATTTGCTACAGCAGTTATTATATTTATAATGATGTATGTAGTACCACAATTCGTAGAAATATATGAATCTATGGATGCTTCCAAAATACCAGGATTTACTTTATTAGTTATTGGTATCAGTAGATTCTTAAAAACTTATGCTGTATTCTTACTTATTGGATTAGTAGCATTTGTTATAATAGTAATTTATTTATATAAGAATATAAAAATATTTAGAACAATATGTCAATTTTTAGCAATGAAATTTCCAATTTTTGGTAATACAATTATTTATAACGAGGTAACAATGTTTACCAAGACATTTGCTTCACTTTTATCACATAATGTATTCATCACTGAAAGTATGGAAGTTTTAAATAAAATAACAAATAATGAAATATATAAAATGTTAATACTTGATACAATGTCTAATTTAGCAAAAGGTGATAAAATATCAGATGCATTTAAAGATCATTGGGCATTCCCATTACCAGCTTATGAAATGCTAGTAACTGGAGAAAAAACAGGTGAATTACCTGAAATGATGAGTAAAGTATCAACTTATTATCAAGAATTGCATAAGCAATCTGTTACAAGAATTAAAACATTTATTGAACCATTACTTACAGTTTTCTTAACTGTTATAGTTGGTGGAATTATTTTAGCTATTATTATACCAATGTTTGGTATGTATAGTACTATTCAAAGTTATTAGGGAGTGGAGTTTAATGGTTTTATATTATACGATAGTATCGTTCATATTTGGAACTGTACTAGGTTCTTTCTACAATGTAGTAGGTTATAGACTTCCAAAAGGAGAATCACTTGTAAAACCAGCATCTCACTGCACCAAATGTAATCATAAATTAGGAGCTAGTGAATTAGTTCCTATTTTTTCTTATATTTTTCAAGGCGGAAAATGTAAAAATTGCAAAACAAAAATATCTCCTTTTTACATGTGTTTTGAACTTTTAACAGGAATTTTATTCGCAATTGCTTATGTTATATTTGGACCGACTATTGACTTATATATCGCACTAGTATTTATTTCAATGTGTATAATAATTATCATAAGTGATTATCAAACATTTATCATTCCAGATGAAGTATTAATAATTTCAACCCTTTTATTATTGATAGGTATCTTTATAAAAGGGGGATCAAATTTAATATTTGAATCTTTAATTAGTGGTATTATTTCATTATTAATAATGCTTTCATTGAAATTATTTGGTGATTTTATATTTAAAAAAGAATCAATGGGTGGTGGAGATATAAAATTAATGTTCATTTTTGGATTATTAATTGGTTGGAAAATGACTATAATTTCTATATTTTTAGCTTCTTTTATAGCTTTACCAGTTTCATTAGTGATTTTGTTTATTAAAAAAGAAAATATAATACCTTTTGGTCCATTTTTATCAATAAGTGCAGTTATAATATTATTAACTCAGATTGATTTTAATTGGATAACAAATTTATTA
>CAZYWD010000070.1:0-4423 GCA_964651795.1 uncultured Muribaculaceae bacterium | reverse complement strand
TTACTTTAAATGAAATAGTCATAAAATCACTTCCATAATATGATTATACACTTTTTTTTAGATATTTACAAATAATATAAAATATCTATAAAAGCTTTTTTTTTTCTTTAAAATAGTGTAAAATAAATATATAAAGATAGGTGAACATATGGGAATATTTGATAAATTTAAAACATTAATGAGTAAGCCTAAAGAAAAAGCAGAAGTAAATTCATATGAAGTTGGTTTAGAAAAAACAAGAAAAGAATTTACATCTAAGCTAAACTTACTTAATATGAAACATAACAGGATAGATGATAGTTATTATGAGGAACTAGAAGATATCTTAATAACAGCTGATATTGGTATAAATACAGTAATGAATTTTATAGAAAAATTAAGAATAAGAGTAAAAAAAGAAAATATAACATCAGTTAATGATTTAAAGGAAATAATCGTCGATGAAATGTTTATAATTTATGTACAAAATGAAATAATAGTAAACAAAATAAACTATAGTAAAGAAGGACCTACAGTAGTACTATTTGTAGGAGTAAATGGTGTAGGTAAAACAACTACTATTGGTAAAATAGCTTGGAAACTAAAAAATGAAGGTAAGAAAGTATTATTAATAGCTGGTGATACATTTAGAGCAGGTGCTATAGAACAATTAAATGAATGGGGAAAAAGATTAGAAATAGATACTATCTATAAAGAAAAAGCAGATCCTTCAAGTGTAATATTTGATGGATTAACAAAAGCTAAAAATGAAAACTATGATGTAGTATTAATAGATACAGCAGGTAGACTTCAAAATAAAATAAATCTAATGAATGAATTAGAAAAAGTAAATAAAGTAATAGGTAATATTATACCAGGTGCTCCAAATGAGACACTATTAGTAATAGATGCAACAACAGGACAAAATGGTATAAGCCAAGCAAAAAGCTTTAAAGAAATTACTAATATAACAGGAATAGTATTAACTAAATTAGATGGTACAGCTAAAGGAGGGATAGTGTTAGCAATTAAAGATTCAGTCGATATACCTGTCAAATTTGTTGGACTAGGTGAAAAAAAAGAAGACCTAAAAGTATTTGATATTGAAAAATACATTTATGGATTATTTAAAGATATGGAGGATTAAAATGAAAAAGGAATTAAAAAACAAAAAGTTAAATCAAGAAATTAAAATAGAAATGTTAAATGATGATGCAAGAAATGATATATTGATATTTATTCAATGTGTATTATTACCAGTATTATTAATATTATCTGCTTGTACTTTATTTATTAAAGAATTCGCAATAGTTACAGAATTTATTTTAGGACTATTACTATTCGTAATGGGTACAAATAATTATAGAAGATTTAAAAGAAAATTCTTTACTATAGTATATTTTATAGTAGGTGTTCTAGTAATTGGTCTAACTGTTTATGCAATGTTAAATAATGCAATCTAGATTATATTTAATAGATTTATATGATATATATGGATCTTTATTAACAGATAAACAAAAAAATTATTTTGAAGCATATTACTTTGATAATTTATCTTTATCTGAAATAAGTGAAAATGAAAATATAACAAGAAATGCAATTCATAAACATATAATAGATGCTACTACAAAATTAGAATACTATGAAGAAAAATTAAATATTTATAAAAAGAATAAAAAATTAGAACAATTTTCATCTAAATTAGATGATACATTAAAAAAAGAATTAGAAGAAATGATATAAAAAGGGTGATTGAGCATGTTTGGAAAAATCGTATATATTAGTAACAGTATGGCTAAAATAGAGATAAGTGGTGAATTAAACACAAGTCTAATGAACATGCATGTTGTACTAGAAGATAAAGGAAGAAGAATTTTAGCTTCGGTAGAAGATGTAAATGAAGAAATAATTCAAGTTGAATTTTTGGGTGAATTTATTGATAATAAATTTGTATCAGGCGTTATTAGAAAACCTAGTTTAGATTCAACTACTAGAATTATTACAAAAGAAGAGTTAGATGAAGTAATAGGTGGAGATAATAATACTACAATGTATTTAGGTAAATCTCCTTTATATGATGATGTAGATGTAAGAGTAAATGTTAATGATTTATTTAGTAACCATTTTGCTATATTTGGTAATACTGGTAGTGGTAAATCATATGGTGTTGCTAGACTTTTACAAAATGTATTCACAAGTGTAGAACCATTTAAATCTAATTTTATGATATTTGACGCTTATGGAGAATATCATAATGCTTTCAAAGATATAAATAAAATAAGACCAGATTTTAATTTTAAATATTATACTACTAATATAAATGATCAAGATGGTGAATTACTAAGAATTCCATTATGGTTAATGACTGTAGATGATTATGCTTTATTATTAGGAGCAGAATCACACTCTCAAATTCCAATAATTGAAAAAATGCTTAAATTAACAAACATATTTGCTGAATCAAGTGAGCAAGCAACTAATTATAAAAATCATATAATTGCTAAAGCGTTAATGACAATACTATATACTAATCAATCAACTCCAAGTAAAAGAAATGATATATATTCTTTACTTGCAAGTTGTAGTACTAATGAATTCAATACTGAAGCTATAGTAAAAGGAGTAGGATATACTCGTAAATTAAGAGAATGTTTTATTATAGATAAAGAAGGAGAATTTGTTGAAAGTATTTTAGTAACACAATATATAGCAAGTTTCATCAATGAAGAATATGATAAATATGAGGCTCCAAAAACCAATTTTTATACATTAGATGATTTAGAGAAAGCTTTAAATTTTACGCTTATTTCTGAAGGATTACTTAGAAATGAAAAAGCATATGGTGAAGCTATTACTTTAAAAGTTAGATTACATGCATTAGCTGTTGGATCTAATGCAAGATATTTTGCATATCCTAAATATGTAGATGTAAATACATATATATCTAGTTTAGTGGCTTGTCCAGATGGTAAAAAAGCTCAAATAATTAATTTTAATTTAGAAGATATAGATGATTCTTTATCTAAAACAATAACAAAAATATATACAAAAATGTTATTTGATTTTACTAAAAGATTAAAAGTAAGAGCATCAATACCATTTCATATATTTTTAGAAGAAGCACATAGATATGTTCAAAATGATACTGATAATTTCTTATTAGGTTATAATATATTTGAAAGAGTTGCTAAAGAAGGTAGAAAATATGGATTAGTATTCAATCTTATTTCTCAAAGACCAGTAGAAATATCTGAAACAGTTATTTCACAATGTAGTAACTTTATGATATTTAAAATGAATCATCCAAGAGATTTGGAATATATTAAAAAAATGTTACCTAATATAAGTGCTGAAATAGTTGAGATGCAAAAAACATTGCAACCGGGTACTTGTGTAGCATTTGGTAAAGCATTTAAAATTCCAATTATAATTAGAATGGATTTACCAAATCCAGAACCATCAAGTAGTAACTGTGATGTATTAAATAGATGGAAATAAAAGTAGATTAAATCTACTTTTTTTGTCGGAATTTGTATGATGATTTTTCTTTCAATATTTATTAATTTATATTAGAATAGATAATTGATATATCTAATTAAGTTAGTTACATTCCTCTTAGGAGGTGGTAAGTTATGACTAATAGAGAGAAATCTTTATTCTTAATAATAATCCTTTTATTTTTCATAATATTTATATTATTGTTTAAATAAAAAATGTACACTAACCAGGGGGTAGTGTACACAACAAAGAAATTTGGAATGTATCTAACCTTGCAAATTAGATATATCCTTTTTTATTTTATGAGTATTAACTCACTATATACATAGTAGCACATATTTATTGAAAAATCAAGTCGAGGGGGGGTATAATATAGACAGAATATAAGAAAGTAGGAGTTATATGACAAATAAAAAAGGTTTTACATTAGTAGAATTATTAGCGGTTATAGTAGTGTTAGCTATTATTGCTCTAATAGCTATTCCAGTAATAACGAGTGTTATAGATAAAGCGAAACTTGGGGCTTTAAAAGATTCCGGATATGGAATACTAGATGCAGCAGAAATGTATCTAGCTAAAAATATGAGTGAAGGAATAACTGATACAATGGAATTTGTATGTAATAATGGAGTATGTTTAAGCGGAGAAGAAAAAATAACATATAAAGGACAAATAGATAGTGGAAAGGTTAGAATATATTCAGATAATAAAATAGAATTATGTATAGAAAATGATAATGCATCAGCATTAAAAACAGTAGCAAGTAAAGAAATAGAAGTGAGTACAGGAACATGTGATTATGGAAAACTAAACTATGGAGTAACAGCACTTGTATCTAAAACAGCACTAGATGAAGCAAATAAAAAATATAATGATTTAAAAGCTTTAATAGATCAAACAGATGCAACAGAAGATGATATTAAAGAAGGGAAAAAAGCATATTCTA
>CAZYWD010000069.1:0-4507 GCA_964651795.1 uncultured Muribaculaceae bacterium | reverse complement strand
AAATAAAACAAAATGAGGTGAAAGTAATGCTAGAAGAATTAAATAAAGAACAACTAGAAGCTGTAAAAGAAACAAATGGACCTCTTCTAGTATTAGCTGGAGCAGGTAGTGGTAAAACAAAAGTTTTAACAACTAGAATAGCTTACTTAATAGAAGAAAAAGAAGTAAGCCCATACAACATTTTAGCAATCACATTTACAAACAAAGCTGCTAAAGAAATGAAAGATAGACTATTTAGAATGTTAGGAAAAATTAGTTATGATATGCAAATATCTACATTCCACTCTTTTGGTTTAAGAATCATAAAAGAAAACTATGAAAGATTAGGATATCAAAAAAACTTTACTATTTTAGATAGTGATGATTCATTAACTATCATAAAAAAAATAATGAAAGATATGAATTTAGATCCTAAAATGTATAATCCAAAAGCTGTAAAAAATAGTATATCTGGTGCGAAAAATGAACTAATAAATCCTAGTGAATATTCAAAATATGTAGGTAGTGATTTTGAACAAAAAGTTGAACAAATATATAAAAGATATGATACAAAATTAGTAACAAACAATTCTCTAGATTTTGATGATTTATTAATATTACCAATCAAATTATTTAATGAACATCCTGATGTATTAAAAAGATATCAAGAAACATTTAAATACATTTTAATAGATGAGTATCAAGATACTAATAGAGCTCAATATATATTAGTAAAACAAATATCAGCTAAATATAAAAATATATGTGTAGTAGGTGATGATGCCCAATCAATCTATTCATTTAGAGGTGCAAACTATAAAAATATATTAAACTTTGAAAAAGATTATCAAGATTCTAAAATAGTTTTATTAGAACAAAATTATAGATCAACTAGTAATATATTAAATGTTGCTAATAATGTAATAAAAAACAATAAAACAGTTAAACCTAAAAAACTATGGACTAAAAATAATGAAGGTACTAAAGTAAAATATCATACAACTGAAAATGAAAAAGATGAAGCACATTATGTAATGAGAGAAATTAGAAAATTAATAAATAATGGTGAAAAATTAGAAGATATTGCTGTATTATATAGAACTAATGCTCAATCAAGAAACATAGAAGAAGTTCTTAGAAGAGAAAATATACCTTATAAAATAATAGGAAGTTTTTACTTTTACAATAGAAAAGAAATAAAAGATCTAATAGCTTATTTAAAGTTAATATACAATAACAATGATGATGTTAGTTTAACCAGAGTAATTAATGTTCCAAAAAGAGGAATAGGATTAAAAACATTAGACAATTTAAATAAAAAAGCATTCTTTGAAAATAAAAGTATTTATGAAGCTATAGAATCTGGAAAAGAACTAGAATTTAAAAAAATAATTGAGCAAATAAAATTAGAACAAGATAACTTGTCATTAACTGAATTAATAGATTTAATTTTAGATAAAACAGGAGTGTTGAATGAACTGAAAAGTGAAAAATCAATTGAAGCAGATATAAGAATAGAGAATCTTGAAGAATTTAAAACAATTACTAAAAATTTTGAAGAAAAAAATGGTATAATATCATTAGGTGATTTTTTAGAGGAAATAAGTTTAGTTGCAGATGTTGAAGAATATAAAAACAACAAAGAAGTAGTTACCTTAATGACAATTCATTCAGCTAAAGGACTTGAATTCAATAATGTATTTGTTATTGGATTAGAAGAAGGTTTATTTCCACACAAAAATTCCTTAATGAATCCTGAAGAGATAGAAGAAGAAAGAAGACTTTGCTATGTAGCATTTACTAGAGCCAAAAACAATCTGTACTTAGTTAATGCTAAAAAAAGGACAATCTATGGTGAAACAGAAATAAATTTACAAAGTAGATTTATAAATGAAATAGGAATAGATAATTTAGAAGTAGATGAATATAGTAAGCCAATAGAAAAACCATTCAATAAAGAAGAAACTGTTGATAAAAACATTGAATATAAAATTGGTGATAAAATATTACATGACAAATATGGATTGGGTACAGTTGTAGGAGTTGATAGAGTAATTATTACCATAGCATTCCCACATCCAATTGGTATTATAAAAAGTATAAAAGGTCATAAATCATTTAGAAAGGTGTGAAGAAAATGGAAGCAATTGAAAAATTTTTTGACAAAGTAAAAGACTTTATCGTAACAAATGGAGAAAATCCAATATTCTGGTTAATATTATTTTTTGCTGGAATAGGATTATTCCTATTAACTTATGGAGTGCTTCATAAAGATAAATAATTAATCCATTAATATGGATTTTTTATTGTCTAAAATGTTATAATATATATAGGTGATAATTATGATAGAAAAAAGAATAGAAAAATTAGTAAATACATTAAATGAAGCAAGTCATAATTATTATGCTTTAGATAATCCAACTATTACTGATCAAGAATATGATGATTTTTATCATGAATTAGAAAAACTAGAAAAAGAATATCCAAATTTTATAAAAGAAAATTCACCAACTAAAAGAGTAGGTGGAAAAGTAATAGATGAATTTAGAAAAGTAACACATAAAATTCCTATGATGTCATTAGGAGATATTTTTAGTGAAGAAGAAATAATAGAATTTGATGAAAGAATAAAAAAAACAATCCCAAATCCAAAATATGTTTGTGAGCTTAAAATAGATGGTTTATCAGTTTCACTAGTATATGAAAATGGTAAATTAGTAAGAGGCGCTACTAGAGGAAATGGTGTTGTTGGAGAAGATATTACTCATAATGTTGAAACAATAAAATCAATCCCTTTAAATATAAATTATAAAGAAAAAATAGAAGTTCGTGGCGAAATATATATGCCAAAAAAATCATTTATAAAATTAAATGAAATTAGAAAAAATAATAATGAACAATTATTTGCTAATCCTAGAAATGCTGCAGCTGGATCAGTTAGACAATTAGATTCTAAGATAGCAGCAAGAAGAAATTTATCAACATTTATATATCACTTACCTAATCCAGTAGAAAACATTAAAAGTCATCATGAGTCATTAAATTTTATGAAAGAATTAGGTTTTGTAGTAAACCCAAATATTATAGTCGCAACTGATATAAAAGAAGTAATTAATTATATAAATAAATGGACAATAGAAAGAGAAAAACTACCTTATGAAATAGATGGAATAGTTATTAAAGTTGATAACTTATTAGAACAACAAAAATTAGGATATACTATTAGAACTCCTAAGTGGGCAATAGCTTATAAATTTCCAGCTGAGGAAGTATTAACAAAAATAAAAGATGTAGAATTTTGTGTTGGAAGAACTGGTAAAATAACTCCAAGAGCTGATTTAGACCCAGTTCATGTAGCAGGATCTATTGTAAGTAGTGTGACTCTACATAATGAAGACTACATAAATGAAAAAGGAATAATGATAGGAGATACTATCTCAATACATAAAGCTGGAGATGTAATACCAGAAGTAGTTGAAGTAAAACTAGATAGAAGAACTGGCAATGAAACTCCTCTTAAAATGCCTAAAACTTGTCCAATTTGTGGAACTAAGATAATTAGAAAAGAAAGTGAAGCTGCATATTATTGTACAAACTTAAAATGTGATGCTAGAAATATAGAAGGATTAATTCACTTTTCTAGTAGAGATACAATGAATATAGAAGGTTTTGGCGAAAACATTGTAGAAGATTTTTATAATAAAGGATATTTAAAGAAAATACCTGATTATTATAAATTATATAAATATAAAGAAGAATTAAAGGAATTAGATGGTTTTGGAGAAAAAAGCATTAATAATTTATTAGATGAAATAGAAAAGAGTAAAAATAATTCTTTAGAAAAATTATTATTTGCGCTTGGGATAAGACATGTTGGTAAAAAGACTGCTAAAATATTAGCTAGTCAATATATGAATATTGATAATCTAATAAATGCTGATTATGATGAGTTATGTAATATTAGAGATATTGGTAACATTATTGCCGATAGTGTTTATGAGTATTTCTGCGATGAAAAAAACATAAATATTATAAATGAATTAAAATTATTAAATGTAAATATGAATTATATTGGAAGTATTACTATAGAAAATGAATATTTTAAAGATAAAACATTTGTTTTAACAGGATCTTTAGAAAAATTTACTAGAGAAGAAGCTACTTTAAAAATAGAATCACTAGGTGGTAAAGTAACTTCATCAGTCACTAAAAAAACAGATGTTGTAATAGTTGGTGCATCACCAGGTAGTAAATATGATAAAGCAAAAGAATTAAATATAACTATTTGGAGTGAAGATGATTACTTAGAAAAAATATAAACACACTTTTAGTGTGTTTTAATTGACTATAACCAAAAAATATTATAAAATTAATAGTAGAATGATAAGGTGGTAATATGAATAATAAGGGTTTTGCAATTACTGGAATAATTTATACCTTAATGGTACTTTTTATTATTTTAATTATTGCTTTATTATCAATGTTTAATGATAGAAAAAAAATACTAGATAAATTAAAAGACAAAGTA
>CAZYWD010000068.1:0-4550 GCA_964651795.1 uncultured Muribaculaceae bacterium | reverse complement strand
GGTAGAGCAAGTGCTGTTATAGAACTTTTAAAACTTGGAGAATTAACTATATAAAATCGTATTATATTACGATTTTTTTCATATATTTAATTAGGTGATTTCATGCTTAAAAAATTATTTATCAAAAAAGCCATTTTAATTTTAGCTTTTTTCTTTGCTATAGGATTATTATATTTAATTCCAGAAGAAAAAATTTATACTTTAAATCCTAAAACAGAAACTGAATATGTAAATAACAATGTTTGTAAATCAACTATTTATTTAATGGATAATAATAATTACTTAGGAAGAACAAAAGTAGTTATAAGTAATAATGAAATTACAGCTAAAGCTAAAGAATTATTAGAAGTACTTATACATGGTGGTGAAGGTGAAAATAAAATACCAAATGGTTTTAGATCGATTATATCTAGTGATACTAAAATAAATAGTTTAACTTATGATAATGGTTTAATAAAAGTAGATTTTTCTAAAGAACTATTAGATATAAAATTAGAATATGAAGAGAATATGATTGAAGCAATAGTTTATACTTTAACAAGTATTGATGAAGTAAAAGATATTATTATATATGTTGAAGGAGAAATATTAACTAAGTTACCACAAACTAGTGTTAATTTACCAAGTACTTTAAATAGAAGTTTTGGAATAAATAAAGAATATGATATTACAACTTATAAGGATGTTAATAAAGTAACAATTTATTATGCTGGTGATGATTACTATATACCAGTTACTAAATATGTAAATGATGATAGAGAAAAAATAAAAATAATTATTGATGAATTAGCTTCTTCTTATATACATAATAGTAATTTAATGAGTTTTTTAAATAGTAATGTCGAACTTTTAGCTACTGAGAAAGAATTAGATACATTATTCTTAGTATTTAATGAATATATATTTAGTGATATGACTACTAAGAATATTTTAGAAGAAGTAATTTATTCAATTAGTTTATCTGTAAAAGATAATTATGATGTTAAAGAAGTAGTATTTGAAGTAGGTGATGAGGAAATTTATAAAAGTGTTATAAAACTACTTGAAAATAATTAAATTTTGTTATATAATTAGTTTGTTCGTTTGAACAGACTGTCCTCTTAGCTCAGCTGGATAGAGCACACGCCTTCTAAGCGTGCGGTCACAAGTTCGAATCTTGTAGGGGACACCATTAAGAAATAAACTAACTATTTTAGTTAGTTTTTTTGTGTAAAATTCCACACTTTTAATAATTATCAGGTATAATTAATGTATATACAAGAGGTAATTACTATGAATTTGAGACAAATACTTTTAAATCTAGAAAAGAGAGATAACTTAGATTTACTATATCTAAATTATAAAAAACAATTATTATTGTTTGTTTTAAGTATAGTTAAAAATTATGATATAGCAGAAGATGTTGTAGAAGATGTATTTTTGAAAATCATTAAGTATCATAAAAGCTATAATCCTTTAATGAATCCCAAAACATGGATATATACAATTTGTAAAAATGCTGCTTACACATATTTAAAAAACAACAATATTGTTTTATATAATAACGATGATTTATATAGAGAATTAAATAAAAATAATAATATTAAAAATAACGATTCACTAGTAGTTGAAGAATACTTATCATATCTAGATGATTTAGAAAGAAACATAGTTATAATGCATATTTTTGGTGGATTAAATCATTTAGAAATATCAAAAGTATTAAATATGACGCATCAACAAGTACGTTCTAAATACTCATATTCCATAAAAAAACTTAGAAAGATAGTCGATAAAATATGAAAAAAATAGAAAAAATGATTAAAAATAATATTGATTTAAAAACTAATTACAATATTTTATACGTAGCTGAGAAAAAAAATAATAATTGTTTTTTTAAATATGTTTTTATTGTTGGAGTAATTATTATATTCAGTGTACCTACGCTTCTTTCTAATGGTATTTTGAGAGATACAATTGTAATAAATGAGTTAGATATTATTTATAATATTAATTATAATCCTATATCAGATAATACAATGTATATGAAAGATACCGATGAACCTTTAGAGATGAATTTTGATTTAGAAAATATTATAAAAAGTGTTAGTACAGATAGAATTTGTAGTTATAATAATGAGTTATATTGTGTTTTTGAGTATAGATTAAATAATAGTATAACTGAGATAAAAGTTTCAAGAAATAAGAAAATATATGATGATATAAATATTAATGAATTAAAAAAATCAAATATAAAAAACACTAACATTTATATTATTAAATTACCAGATAATTATGTGTCAATATTTAGTATAGATAAAATAAATTTTATAGTTAAAACGAATGAAAATGATTACAATAATCATATAGATGTAGTAAAAAAAATAATAGGAGGTTAAAATGAAAAAAATATGTATAGTATTACTAATTATATTAGTAACAGGATGTCAAGATAATAAGATAATAGAACCAAGTAATAAAATAAATACTAATGAAGAAAAGTATGTAGATATATTAGAATTAAGTAAAGACTATAATATTGATAACGCTATAAAAGATGGATATGTAATTAGATTGGAAAGAACTAATTATAATATAGAAAACTTAAATAAATTTTATGAAAATGTTGATAAAGGAATTTCAGATGAAATACGAATAGCAACTACAACTATTGAAGGAGATATAATTATATATAATTTACATTATTACAAAAGTGAATATTCTAGTACCGGCAATTTTTTTAATTTAACAGTAGATGATACTAGAGATAAATATGCTTCGAATGATATGTATGATGTTTATATTTTTGAAGAAATGGATAGAACTGATGGATTAGTTTTAAAAAAGTGTAACCATAGTTTGATAATTGACTTTACTGAACAATTCTATCATAATACCGATCTAGAAGAGTATAAGTTGTTTTAATTAGATATATTATATTGATAAAATATGAAATGCCATAATAAAAAAGACATATTATTTGTCTTTTTTTTCTTTATAACTATCACACATAGTTGTTTCTTTCTCACCACATCCATGACAATTACATACTTTAATACTTTTTAATGTACATTCATCACACTCACAATCACAGTGTTTACAATCGTGAACATCACAATCAATTTTTTGTTTCTTTTCCATAAATACCTCCATTAATAATTTTGACTAATTATGGAAAATTATTCATAAAAATCAATAATATAAATAAACTTATTTAGGTGATACAATGGACAAGATAAAAATTGGGATACCAAGAAGTTTATATTATTATTACTTTGGTGATTTATACACTAATTTCTTTAAATATTTAGATTGTGAAGTAATAATAAGTCCAAATACCAATAAAGAAATATTAGAACTAGGTAGTATTTATTCTAATGATGAAATGTGTTTATCACTTAAAAATTATATTGGACATATTGCTTATTTAAAAGATAAAGTTGATTATATAGTTATACCTAGAATAGATAATTATAATATAGATAATCAAACATGTACTAATTTTTTAAGTCTATACGATATAATTAATAACTTATTTGATATCAATATATTAAATTATAATTTATCAATGAGTACTAATGAAACTGAATATAAAGGTTTTTTAGAAATGGGTAAAATTCTAAATAAAACAAAAAAAGAAATAAAAAATGCATATTTAAGATCTAAAATAGAAAGTAGTAATAAAACTGATCGATTAATTAGAACTAATATGCATAATTTACTTAGTAAAAAAATAAAAATATTATTAGTTGGCCATTCATATAATATATATGATTCCCTAATAGGTAATCCAATAATAGATTATCTAAATAAAAATAATATTGAGATAATTTATTCAGATCAATTTGATTCAGTTAAAACAAATAAATTAAGTTATAATTTATCAAGTGAGTGCTACTACAAATATAATAAAGAAAGTATTGGTAGTATAGAATTTTGTAAAGGTATGATAGATGGAGTAATATTTATATCAACATTTCCATGTGGACCAGATTCTTTAGTAAATGAATTAGTTATGAGAAAAATAGATATTCCACATATAAATATAATTGTTGATGATATAGATTCTAGTGTTGGATTAGTAACTAGGTTAGAGAGTTTCATTGATATATTGAAAGTGAGGAAGAAAAATTGTCTACTTTAACATTCCCACATATGGGTAATTATTATGTACCTATTAAATACTTATTTAGTCATATAACAAATTTTGATATAATGATACCTCCACCTATAACAAATAAGACAATTGAACTAGGTAGTAAACATTCTCCTTCGTTTGTTTGTACCCCATTTAAGTATACTTTAGGAACCTTTATAGAAGCTTTAGATATGGGTGCTGATATATTAATACAAGCAGGTGGTGGCTGTAAATATGGCTATTATAGTGAATTACAAATAAAAATATTAGAAGATTTAGGCTATGATTTTACTTATATTAATTTAGTTAGTAAAGGTAAAACAAATATATTTAAAATATATAAAAAAATGAAAAATATTGAACCTAATTTTAAAATAATAAAAAGTTTATATTATTTATTTATAACATCTAAAATGGTTAAATATATGGATAA
>CAZYWD010000067.1:0-4657 GCA_964651795.1 uncultured Muribaculaceae bacterium | reverse complement strand
TCTTGTAGTAGAGAATCCCATACGATAAACTAAGTTATCTAAACGACTTTCTAATAGTTTTAAGAAGTTTTCACCATGTACACCTTTTAATTTTCCAGCTTCATTGAAAGTTTTTTTGAATTGTTTTTCATTTAAACCATACATAAATCTAACTTTTTGTTTTTCTTGTAACTGAACACCATAGTCAGATAATTTTTTACGGCTTGTTCCATGTTGACCTGGAGCAAAAGGTTTTCTAGCTAATTCTTTACCATTTTCTAATATAGAAAATCCAAGTCTTCTTGATTTTCTAAAAGTAGAACCAGTATATCTTGCCATAATCATTCTCCTTTCTGCCTAAACATCAAGGTTATCTTGTCAAATTCTAGGGTGTTTATTTTAATATCTTCGCTTTGCAGCTAAAGTTACACAATAACCCGTAAGGTAATAAACACGTTAAAATTTTCAAAATAACGCTGCTAAACGTTTCGCATAATTAATTATAAAGAGTTTTCCCTTATAAGTCAAGCAAAAACTACTCTATTATATGACAAATTACATAAAAAAAGAAAAAATTGTGTAAAAAAAAAACGAATTGTGGTAAAATTATAATAGCGAGGTGGTTACGTGTGGATACAGTTGTTATGTCAATTATAACTTTAGTACTTTTAGCAGCTATATTAATAGTAACTGTTTTAGTATTAATTCAAAAAAGAAGTTCTAGTAATATTAAAAAACAACTAGAAGAATTAGAAATAGAAAAAAATAAAATTGATAGTACACCTATAATTCCAGAATTGACTAAAGTAGAGTCATTAGTTAAAAATGAAAAACTAGAAACAATGTATAATAAATGGAAAGATAGATTAGATGTAATTAGAACCAATCAAATTCCAAAAATAACAGATATGTTGTTAGATGCTAATTACTCATTATCACAACAAGATTATAAAAGAACAATTTATAAAATTGCTAAACTAGAAATGGAAATATATAAAGTTAGAACTAATAGTGAATTTTTACTTAATGAAATAAAAGAAATAACTACTAGTGAAGAAAGAAATAGAGCTATTATTACTAACTTAAAATCAAAATATAGAGATTTATATGAAAAATATAAAGAATCTAAAAATGATTATGGTGAAATAGCAACTCCAATAGATTTACAATTTGAGAATATTGCTAACAGATTTGAAGACTTTGAAAGTGCTATGGAAAATAATGAGTATACAGAAGTACCAAATATAGTTAAAGCAATTGATGAAATGATTAAACATATGACTGTTGTAATTGAAGAAGTACCAAGTGTTATACTAATGGTTACAAATATTTTACCTAAAAAAATAGATGAAGTAATGACTGAATATAATAAAATGATAGAAGCTGGATATCCTTTAGATTATCTAAGTATTGAATATAATGTTGAAGAATCTAATAAAAAAATCAGTGATATTAAAGATAGAGCTAGTGTATTAAATCTACAAGATAGCTTATTTGAATTAAAAGTAATATCTGATTACTTTGATTCAGTATTTACAGATTTTGAAAAAGAAAAAGTAAATAAAAACACTTATGAAGAAGCAAATAAAGTATTTAGTAAAAAATTAGCTAAAAATAATAGATTAATGACTGAATTATTTAATCAATTAGATGAAATTAAAAGTGTCTATAATTTAAAAGATGAAGAAATTAAAGCTTTAGAAGAAATTAGAAGTAATATTGAAACACTTAATGATGATTATAAATTATTACTAGATCATACTGGTAACAATACATTTGCATATTCAAAATTAACTAAAGAAATAGAAAATTTATCTCTTAAATTAGCAAACTCAGAAGAAAGAGTCGATATGATATTAAATTCAATTGGTAATATGAAAGATGATGAAGTTAGAGCTAGACAACAATTAGAAGAAATAAAAATCATTCTAAATGAAGCTAAAAATAAAATAAGAGAATATAATTTACCTCTTATTCCAAAAACTTACTTTGTTGAATTAAATGAAGCACAAGTTGCAATTAAAGAAATAATAAAGGAATTAGAAAAAAAACCTATTACTATTGATATATTAAATACAAGAGTAGATACAGCTAGAGATTTAGTATTAAAATTATTTAAAACAACTAAAGAAATGATGAGAACTGCTATGTTTGCTGAAATGGCTATAGTATATGGAAATAGATATCGTAGTGAGGAAGAAGAATTAGATAAATATTTAATTTATGCTGAAAAATTATTCTTTAATGGTGAATATCAAAAATCATTAGAAATAACTATTAATTCATTAAATAAAGTTGAAAAAGGTATATATGATAAATTATTAAATCTATATTCAAATGAAAATTCTTAATTTATAAGAATTTTCTTTTATTTTAGTTAAAAATTTGTTATAATCTAATTAAGAATAGATAGGAGAGTTTATATGGAAGATAATGAAAAAGTAAATTTATTAGTATCAGAGGATGATTTAATACCTGAACCAAAAGTTGAAAACAATATAGATAAACAATATACGGAAGAATTAGATTTTTCTAATTTAGATGAGGAATTAGCAAAAGCTAAAGAGGAAGCAGCTCAAATTCATGAAGAAGTTAAACTAGTCCCTTTAGAACCTGTTTATGACGCTGTTGAAGTTCCAGAATATGATGATGCTAAACCAGCATTTGCTAAACCTATAGAACATTCTTATGATGCTCCAAAAGAAGAATCAGAAGCCAATGAACATCCAGCTGGTAAAATAAAATTAAATACTGAAGAAGAAAAACCGGAAGAAAATATCAATCCAAAAGATATTAAGGTTGATATTAAAGGTAATAAATCATTACTATTTGTATTAGGATTAGGATTATTTATCTTAGTTATAATCTTTTTATTACCACTTCTTGTATAAAAAAAGCTATTACTAGCTTTTTTCTATCGATAAATTTATAATTAAATCCATATTATCATCATTATGAATGATATTTTTATGAATTTTTTTACATTTATCACATTTATATATAATTTTATAAGTGTTTTTAAATTTTTCAATACCTATTGGAACTAATAGACCTCTACATTCATTTAATCTATCACCAGGATTTATATCAACATGTTTTGAATATAAACAGTAAGGACAATGATCTCTAGCGGTATAACTAGATTTTAAAACTTCTTTATTACAATTTTCACATATAAAATTTTCATTAATCATATTAAATTTTTTCATTTAATCACCACATAAATTATAACATATTTTACTTGAAAAACAATTATATATGTGTTAGTATATAAAATTAGTTAGGTGATATTATGAGGTATATTTTAGATGAACAAAAAGTTATTATATTTCCATCTCTTTTAAAATATATAGATAGTGGTAGAGAAGGAAAAGTATACAAATATAAAAATAAAGCTTTAAAAATTTATCATTTTCCAGCATTTGAAAATAGTATGAATGAAGAAACTGCTGATATTTTAAAAGAATTAAATACAAAGAGAATCCTATTACCACAAAGTATTTTATATGATATAGATTATGAAATCAAAGGCTATACTACTGAATTTATTCCTAAAAAAGAAAATGTCTATAAAATAACTAAAGAACAATTAATAATAGAATTAAAAGAATTACAAAAAGAAATAAACTATTTAACAACTAACAAAATACTAATAAATGATTGGAATTATTGTAAAAACTTCATATACGATGGAATGTTTAGATTTATTGATCCGGGACTTTATGAATATGATAAAAGTATGAGCAATAATGAAATTAAAAAATTCAATTATTCTGTTTTAAGAGATTTTCTGTTTTATGAATTATTAAAATATGGGTTAATGAATGAGAAAACTAATTTTATGAAATTAATTGGAAAAAAATATGATAAGAGTCGTAAGAAAGATAATGTTAGCCACTTTTTTGAGAATGAAATGAATGATAATGAAACATTACAACAATATATAAAAAGAATAGTAAAAAATTAAAATTTTGTGTTATAATTATTTAGGATGTGATACTTATGGATTATAAAATAACTATAAATGATTTTGAAGGTCCAATGGATCTATTACTTCATTTAATAAAAAAATCTGATATAGATATTTGTGATATAAGTATCGAAGAGATAACAAAACAATATCTAGATTATATAACAGCTATGGAACAACTAGATTTAGATATAGCAAGTGAATATTTAATAATGGCAGCTGAATTAATAGAAATAAAATCATCTATGTTATTACCTAAACCAGAAATAACTGATGATGAATATGAAGAAGATCCAAAAGAACAATTAATTAGAAGATTATTAGAATACAAAAAATATAAAGAAATGACACCAGAATTTAAAAATTTAGAAATATTAAGAAAAGAAATATATACTAAAGAAGCTAGTGATTTATCTGAATTTAAACAAGAGGAAGAAGTAGATTTAGGTGATGTTGACTTAAATACTTTATTAGATGCTTTTAGTAAATTTGTCGAAAGAAAAAAACAAGAACAACCTTTAAATACAACAGTTACTAAAAGAGAATATTCTATTAGTGAAAGAAGTAATGAAATAAAAACACTTTTAACTAAAAAGAAAAAAGTTGGCTTTGAGGAATTATTTGAACAATTTACGAAAGATTATGTAGTAGTTACTTTTTTATCAATACTTTCTTTAGCAAAAAAACAAGAATTAGTAATAAAACAAG
>CAZYWD010000066.1:0-4690 GCA_964651795.1 uncultured Muribaculaceae bacterium | reverse complement strand
TATGAAGTACCAACTGGTATTATATTTAATAATGGATTACTTGCTAATTTAGGACCTAAAATACCTATTAAATTAAGCTTAGTAGGAGATATTACAACAGATATAGTTACTGATATAAAAGAATATGGAATAAACAATGCTATTATAAGTTTAAGTATTAATGTAAAAATAACAGAACAACTGATATTACCATTTAGTTATAAACAAATAGTAGTTGAGAATAATTTTCCATTAACTATTAAAATTGTAGAAGGAAATGTTCCAAGTTATTATTTAAATCCTTATACACTTTCATCAACTTAAAAAATATGTTATAATTAATTAGGTGATGATATGAAAAGTATTATGTTAAATGATATTAATTATAATGTAATAGCAGATTACAAAGATGGATTCGATAAAGAAGAAGTAGAAAATAAATATACTGATTACTTTGAAGGTTATGATTATATAATTGGTGATTGGTCTTATGGAAAATTAAGATTAAAAGGTTTTTGTAAAAAAGAAAATAAATTATTTAATGAAATAAATGATTTTGAAAAAAAGACTGATTACTTAAGAGATAATTGTGCATATAATTGCAGATATTTTGTATTAGAAAAAATAAGTGAATAAGACTTATTTTTTTCTTTAAATATAGATAAATATTATAAAAAATGATATAATGGATAAGATAGGAGGCTATAAATATGGAATTAAGTGAAATCTATAATATATATTTAAGCTATTCTAAAAGAATTGAAGACCTATGGAGGTCACTTTGACTTTGAAAGTAAACAAAAAAGAATAAATGAATTAGAAAATATTATGAATGATCCTAATTTTTGGAATAATAAAAAAGAAAGTGAAAAAGTAATCTCTGAATTAAATAATTTAAAAAATAATATAGAAAAAGTATTTAATTTAAAAGAAAAAATAAATAATAACTTAGATTTAACTAATGAATTAAAGAAAACAGATGATATAGAATTAAAAGAATTAGTAGAATTTGATATAGATGAAATAAAAGAACAATTAGAAAATTTAGAAATAGAGATTTTATTAAATGGTCCTTATGATAAGTTGGGAGCACTCATAGAACTACACCCAGGAGCAGGAGGTACTGAATCTTGTGATTGGACAGAAATGTTGTATAGAATGTATGATAGATGGTGTAATAAAAAAGGATATAAAATAGAAGTAATAAATAAAGAAGATGGTGAAGAAGCTGGAATAAAAAGTATTTCAATAATAGTAAGAGGAATCAATGCTTATGGATATTTGAAATATGAAAAAGGAGTACATAGATTAGTAAGAATATCACCATTTGATTCTAATTCAAGAAGACATACCTCATTTGCTTCAGTTGATGTAACTCCATTATTTGAAAATACAGATATAGATATAGATATAAATGAAAATGATTTAAGAATAGATGTATATAGAAGTAGTGGTAAAGGTGGACAAGGAGTTAATACAACAGATAGTGCTGTAAGAATAACTCATTTACCTACTAAAATAGTAGTAACTTGTCAAAATGAAAGAAGCCAAATTCAAAATAAAGAAACAGCTATGGAAGTATTAAAAAACAAACTTTATAATTATGAATTAGAAAAAAGAAATAAAGAACTAATGGATATTAAAGGAAATCAAATGGATATTAACTTTGGATATCAAATAAGAAGTTATGTAATGCATCCTTATTCATTAGTAAAAGATCATAGAACAAATACTGAAGAAACTAATGTTGTTAAAGTGTTAGATGGAAATATAGATAAATTTATCAATGATAATTTGAAAGGGTGTTAAAATGTTTTTTAAAAAAAATGATAAAATAGATGAAATAATAGAAAAAATTTATAGTAAAAATAGAATTAAAAGATATATCACTTTAATAATTGGATGTCTATTACTTGCTACTGCATTTAATGTATTCTTTTTACCAAGAAATATCGTATATGGTGGTGTATCTGGTATATCAATAGTTACAAACAAAATATTTGGAATAAATCCATCAGTATTTATATTTGTTTCATCAATGATCCTATTAGTAATAAGTTATTTCACATTAGGATGGGAAAAAACAAAAGGATCCCTTGCTGGTTCAATAATATTTCCTCTTTGCATTAGCTTAACAGCTGATTTAGGTAAATATGTTGACTTTAATATTGACAATATGATTCTAATAGTTATATTTGGTGCAGTAATTGCCGGTATTGGTTCAGGTATGAACTTTAAATCTGGGTTTTCTACTGGAGGAACAGATATAATCAATCAAATAGTATCTAAGTATGCTAAAGTGTCAATTGGTAAAGCTATGCTTATGTCAGATGGTTTAATAGTACTAGTATCTGGTTTCTTTCTAGGTAATAATATTTATGCTTGGGAAAATGTTATGTATGCTATAATAGTACTATATATAATAAGTGTTATGGCTGACAAAGTTATATTAGGTATTTCACAGTGTAAAGCTTTCTATATAGTAACAGAACATGAAACATCAATTAAGAATTTTATCATGCAACATTTAAGTCATGGAGTTACAGTATTAGATGGTAGAGGTGGATATACTGGGAATAATCAAAAAGTTATAATGTGTATTATTCCAACAAAAGAGTATTTCTTAGCTAAGGAAGGAATACTTAGTATCGATCCAAATGCATTTTTCTTAGTTACTGATGCATATGAAGTATCAGGAGGAAGTTTAAGGAGGTAACAATGGATTTAATTAGATTAAATAATGTTAAAAAACAATATAAAACAGGTGTTACAGCAATTCATGATATGAATTTAAGCATTGAAAAAGGTGATTTTGTATTCATAATCGGTTCAACTGGTTGTGGTAAATCAACTTTAATAAAAATGTTATATCGTGAAGAAAGACCAACTAGTGGTAAAATTATTGTAGGTGGTGTTGATGTTGCTAAATTAAGAAATAGAAAAGTATATAAAATTAGAAGAAAAATTGGAGTAGTATTTCAAGATTTCAAATTATTATCTAAAGCAACTGTTTACGAAAATGTCGCATTCGCACTAGAGGTATTAGGACAACCTAAATCAGAAATATACCCTAAAGTAATTAAAGCATTAGATTTAGTAGGACTAAAACATAAGACAAATAGTTATCCACATCAATTATCAGGTGGAGAGCAACAAAGAGTCGCAATCGCTAGAGCTATTGTAAATGGTCCAAAATTATTAATATGTGACGAACCTACTGGAAACTTAGATGAAGTTACTAGTATGGAAATAATGGAAGTATTAGAAGAAGTAAACAAGATGGGAACTACAATTATTATGGTTACACATGATACTGAAATAGTTAATAGAATGAAAAAAAGAACAATTCTTTTAGATAGTGGAAGAATTTTAAGAGATTATGAGAAAGGAACTTATACACATGAGAGCATTAAGAATACTAAGTAGAAATGTAAGAGATTCCTTTAAAGGAGTATTTAGAAACTTTTCACTATCATTAGCTTCTATATCATGTATAACAATTACTTTAATAGTAGTTGCTATATCAATAATACTTTCATATAATGTAAATAATTTCACTGAATTAGTTGAAAAAGATGTAACGATTGTGACATTTTTAGATGTTGATGTAACTGAAATAGATAGACAAAATATCTTAACTGAAATTAAAAAATTAGATAACATAGAAAAAATAGATTTTCAATCTAAAGTAACAATAGCTGATGAAATGATGGAATCATCAGAGGTATTTAAAGGTATAATGAAAGATTGGACAGAAGATGAAAACCCATTACAAGATACATATTTAGTTAAAGTAAAAAATATTGAACAAATAGGTGATACAGCTAAAGAAATAGATAAAATAGATAAAGTAAATATTGTTAAATATGGTGAAGGTATGGTAGAACAACTAGTATCAATATTTGATATAGTTAAAAATATTTGTATTGGTATGGTTATTGCTTTAATAATAGTTACAGCTTTCTTAATTGCTAATACAATTAAAATAACAATTCATTCAAGAAAAAGAGAAATTGAAATTATGAGATTAGTTGGAGCATCTAATACTAATATTAAAATACCATTTATATTTGAAGGATTATTTTTAGGAATATTAGGTGCTATTATACCAATCGCTATAACAGTATATGGTTACTCATTCTTATATAAAGAATTAGGTGGACAATTATTCTCATCATTTATTAGATTAGTACCACCATCTCCATTTATTTACTATGTATCAGGAATATTAATAATAATAGGTATATTAGTAGGTATGTTTGGAAGTGTAAGAGCTGTTAAAAAATATTTGAAAGTATAAGGAGGGAAATATGCTAGAACAAGTAAAAACTATTTTGATTGCTAATTATAATAAAAAAATTGAAGAATTTGAAGTTATTAAAAATGAATTAGTTGAAGTAGAAAAAATAATAATGGAAGATAATTCAGAGGATCAATATAAGGAAAATCTAAAACAACTAAAATATAAAAAATTAAAGAAAAAATCTCCAGAATATATTGAAGAATTAGATAAAATAAATTCATTATATAATCAAAGTTTATTAGATTTTAAAAGAACTTATGAAAAATATTCAGAACTTAGAAAACAAGCAGCTAAAATAGATATTTATGGTTATACTAGAAAAATGACTAGAGTAGAAAATGCTACAGAATTAAAAGATTTAAAAATAGATGAAGAAAAAGCTGAAAAAATTATTTCTGGTGAATTAGA
>CAZYWD010000065.1:0-4731 GCA_964651795.1 uncultured Muribaculaceae bacterium | reverse complement strand
AAGGTTAATTATAAAAACCTAGAAACAAAAGAATTTATGTCAGGAATTAAACTATATGAGGTAGCAGATAATTATAAAAAAAATTATAATTATCCAATATTAGTAGCGAAAGTTGATAATAATATTGTAGAGTTAAATGAACCATTAACTAGAAGTTGTAAAATAGACTTTATGGATAGAAGTTCAGGAACAGGTAATGGTATATATGGTAGAACGCTACAATTTATGTTAGTTGTAGCTGTAAAAAAAATATTAGGTGATGATATAGATGCTATAATTGATTTTTCAATCGATAAAGGATTCTATGTAAAAATCAATACTGATATAGATAAAAATACAGTTAGAAAAATAGAAGAGAAAATGTTTGAAATTTCTAAAAATGATTATATTATAAATAAAGTAAGTGTTTCTAGATTTGATGCAATTAAATATTTTAAAAAGAAAAAACAAATTGATAAAGTAAAAGTATTAAAATATATAAGTAATACATATGTTAATTTATATAGAATAGATGATATATATGATTATTTCTATGGTGAATTAACTTATAGAACTGGATTAATTGATGATTTTAAACTAACTTATATCAAAGATAATGGATTTGTTGTAAGTTATCCAGATAGTTATAATCCAGAGTGTACTTTAGATTATAAACATCATGAAAAATTATTTAATGCTTTTCTAGATTATTCAAATTGGGGAGAAAACATTGGTATTAGTAGTGCATCTGATTTAAATAAAATAGTATCAGATGGTAAATACAATGAATTAATAAGATTAGCTGAAACTCATTACAATAATCAATTAGCTAGTATAGCTGATAAAATATATGAAAATAAGAAAAATATTAGAATGGTTTTAATAGCTGGTCCATCTTCATCTGGTAAAACAACTACTAGTAAAAAGCTAGAAACATATTTGCAAAGTAAAGGATTAAGAACTCATCAAATTTCTATAGATGATTATTTCTATGATAGAGACAAAACTCCAGTATTAGATAATGGTGAATTAGATACAGAGTCTTTAAGGGCTGTTGATGTAACACTATTTAATAAACATTTAACAAAATTATTTGAAGGTGATAGAGTAGAATTACCTGAATATAATTTCGAGTTAGGTAAAAGAGAATATAGAGGTAAGAACTTAGAATTACAAGAAAATGATATTATAATAATTGAAGGATTACATGCCTTAAATGATGATTTAACTATTTCAGTTGAGAGAAATAATAAATATAAAATTTATATTAATGCTTTAACTCAATTAAACATAGATAATCATAATCGTATTCACACTAGTGATACAAGAAAATTAAGAAGAATAATAAGGGACAATCAATATAGGTCATATTCAGCATCAGATACATTAAAAATGTGGAAAGCTATAAGAGAAGGTGAAGAAAAGTATGTCTTCCCTTATCAGGATGATGCAGATATAATATTAAATTCATCATTAATATATGAATTAGGAATATTAAAAACTTATGCAGAACCATTACTATTCTCAGTAAGTGAAACTGATGAAAATTATTCAGAAGCATTAAGGTTAATTAATTTCTTAAGAAATTTCTTACCTATACCTAGTGATTATATTCCAACAGATTCAGTATTAAGAGAATTTATAGGAGGAAGTTGTTTCTTTAAATGATAGTAAAAAAAATTTATACAAATAATATTGATATAACAAAAGACTGTTTAATTAGGATTGCTATAAAATTAGGATTACAATATATTGATATTGATAATGAAGTTCATATAGAAGGTAATATATATCGCTTTTATGATAATAGTATAATTAATATAGAAAGTAGTGTTGAATTACCTATAATTAATATAGAAAATGAGATAACTTTATTAAAAGAAAAAAGAAATCAAATTTGCGAGTTAAATGATTTTACATTATCTATTGATAAAATTGAAATTCATGATAAAAAGCAACAATTTAAAAAACAAGATTATATGAATGAATCTAGAAAAACAAAATCAATAATTAAGAAAAGGGGAATAAAATGATAAAAGTAGCAATTAATGGATTTGGTAGAATTGGTAGATTAGTATTTAGAATTATGGAAGAAGATCCAACATTTGAAGTAGTCGCAATTAATGACTTAACAGATGCTGAACAACTTGCATATTTACTAAAATATGATACAAACCATAGAAATTATAGAGTGGATGAAATAAGTAATAATGAAGATTCTATTATAGTAGGAAATAGAACTATTAGAATTTATTCAGAAACTGATCCAAAAAATTTACCTTGGAAAGATTTAGATATTGATATAGTATTTGAATGTACTGGTAAATTTGTTGATAAAGAAAAAGCAATGGCTCATATTGAAGCCGGAGCTAAAAAAGTACTTATAAGTGCGCCTGCTAAAGGGGATGTTAAAACAGTAGTTTATAATGTTAATGAAAAAGTATTAGATGGAACTGAACAAATTATTTCAGCAGCATCTTGTACAACAAACTGTTTAGCGCCTGTACTTAGAGTATTAAATCATTATTTTAAAATTGAAAAAGGATATATGACTACAGTACATGCTTATACTAATGATCAAGTGACTTTAGATGTACCACATAAAAAAGGTATTAAAGCTAGACGAGGTAGAGCAGCTGCAGCAAATATTATTCCAGCATCTACTGGGGCGGCTTCTGCTATAGGTAAAGTTTTACCTGAATTAGAAGGTAGATTAGAAGGAACTGCTATGAGAGTACCAGTATCCACAGGTAGTGTTATTGATTTAGTTTTAGAATTAGAAAAATTAACAGATGTAGAAAATATTAATAAAGCGTTTGAGATTAACCAAAATGAAACTATTAAGATTACTATGGATCCAGTAGTATCTAGTGATATTATAGGCTCACATGTTGGAGCTTTAGTAGATGGTTTATCAACTACTGTATTAAATGTTAATGGTAAACAATTAGTTAAAGTTGTAGCTTGGTATGATAATGAAATGGGTTATAGTACTCAAATGGTTAGAACTGCTAAGTATTTAGGACAATTAATGAATAAATAGCTATTTGCTATTTATTTTTTTGTATTTTTATGAGAACTATTGACTACATAAAGTAATATATGTATAATTAAATTATGGTGATAATATGAAAAATGAACAAAGATTAATTGATCTAGAATATAATTTAATTAATGATTTTATTAAATTAAGACATAATTTAGGTCTTACACAAAAAGAAATGGCTGAAGAGTCTGGTACAATAAGAGAAATTATTGGAGTTCTAGAAAATAGAAAAAAACATCCTCAAATTAATACCTTAATAAAATTATTGGAACCATTTGGATATACATTAAGTATTACTAAAATAAAGGAGGATTAAATATGAATAATACATTAGCACTTTTTGAAGAAAAAGAAATAAGAAAAACTTGGAAAGATGAAAAATGGTATTTTAGTATTATAGATATAGTTGGGGTACTTACTGATTCAAATGATCCTAAACAATATATAAAAAAGATAAAAACTAGAGATCCTGAAATTGGAAACAACTGGGGTACAATTTGTACCCTAGTTAAAATGACTGCTTTAGATGGAAAAAACAGAAATATTCAAATGGCTGATACAGAGGGTATTTTAAGAATTATTCAATCAATTCCATCGCCTAAAGCAGAACCATTTAAAAGATGGTTAGCTAAAGTTGGTAGTGAAAGAATTGAGGAAATTAATAATCCAGAATTAGCAATGGATAGAATGAAACAAATTTATGAAAAAAAAGGTTATTCTAAATCATGGATTGAGCAAAGAGAAAGAGGAATAACTTCTAGACATAATTTGACTGATGAATGGGGAAAACGTGGTGCACAAATTGGAATAGATTATGCAATTCTTACAAATGAAATTTATAAATCTGGTTTTGGTATAAGTGCGAAAGAATATAAAAAAATAAAAATTTTACATGAAAGTCAAAATTTAAGAGATTCAATGACTAATATGGAATTAGCGCTCACTAATTTAGGAAAAGTTACTGCAGTAGAAATTCATAAAAAAAATAATAGTCAAGGAATAAATGAATTAACAAATGATGTTAAAGACGCTGGAAAAGTAATAAATATGGCTAAAAATGAAATAGAAAAGAAACTTGAAAAACCATTAGTAAGTTCTGAAAATTACATTGAATTAACTAGTAAAGAATTAATTGAAACAAAATAAATTGAATTATTTTTAATGAATAGTCATTTGCTATTTATTTTTTTGTAAAAAAAAGTTATAATAAAGATAGTAAAATAGGTGATTATATGAAAAAAAAGGGTTTTACATTAGTAGAAATGATGGTAGTAGTGGCTATTATGGCAATTATTATGTTATTAGTTGTTCCTAATGTAACAGGAATGTTAAAAAAAATAGATAATGAAAAATATGAAAGATTTTTAAGTGATGTATTTTTAGCAACTGAAGCATATATACAAAAAAATATAGAAGAGTTTTCAGATATAAAAGTTTCTAATCAAAGAGTATATGTATATTATACAGATTTAATTAGTTCAAATTATTTAAAATCCACTACATATGATCCTAAGAATAAGAAACAAGTAAAAGATGAGGATTATACTGTAGAGGTATATTTAAATGATGATAATGAATATAGTTATAAGGTCTTAGAGGAACATTTTATGCCGCTTAATATAGGAACGGTAACTCAAGAATTATTAGATAATAATACAACATATGGAAATTATACATATATGGGAGGAACTTATTTAAAAGGAGTT
>CAZYWD010000064.1:0-4757 GCA_964651795.1 uncultured Muribaculaceae bacterium | reverse complement strand
TCATCTAAATAAAATTTTCTTGGGATTAAATTCATATCCTCTCATCTTCCTTTCATTATCAATTATATCACTTTTTTAGCACTTGTCAAGTAAGAGTGCTAAAAAGATTAATTTTACTATTTATATTATGTTTTATAATTATATTTATATGCAAAAATATGTATATAAACCAAAATTTGACAAATTCTAATTTTAGTATATAATAAACATCATTCATAAGAAAAAAGGGGGAATTTCATATGAAAAAATTTAATGTTAATAAAGCAAGAGCTAACTTATTTAAGTTAGATTGTATTTCAACTGTGATATCAGGTATAACTGTTATTTTATCAGCATTTTTATCAAGTGCTTTAAGGGTTCCTGATGCATCAGCTGTTATGAAAATAATTTTTATAGCTAGTTTAGCAATATTTGCTAAAGGATGCATGAATATTAAAAGTTATTTTGGTTCAAAAGATATTTTATATAAATATTTATAATAAAAGAAGCTTTCACACAAGCTTCTTTATATTTGTTTAATTTTTTTAGAATATACATATTTAGTATCTCTAAACTTATTATAATTTTCTAATAAATCAGCACAATAGTTTGATATTTCTGTTATTCTTTTATTATTACACAAAGGTATTGCATATCTTTTTTTTGATTCTACACTAACAAAATAATTATTTGGCATAGTAACTGATCTATCAACATCATCTAAGTCAGTAAATATATTCCAAGAATCATATTGTTCAAGCCATTTAACTATTTCTGACTCCTTTAATTTATATAAATCATTTAATTTTATTTTGTTTTCACTAATTAATTTCTTTAATGAATCAGCTATAAATTGCATCATGTATTTATCTTCATTCTTTTGAAGTGCAATACTATAATCATATACACCTTTAAAGAATTTTTCACATATTTCTTTAGTTTTAAAGCCTATTTCTTGTTCATTATTTTCATTAGTTAAAACAATCATGTCATCAAATATTTCTTTTATTTCATTAAGATTCATAGTTTGTATCCACATTAAACATGTACTTAATATACCATCTAATCTATCGGTACATAGTTTTGGTCTTTCATTATCAATAATTTGATAACTATTTATGTTTTTTAAATCATTTATATCTATACCATCTAATTCTAAATATAATTTAATTTTATCTGAATTTTTAATTACATCATATATATCTTTTTCAGAGCTTTCTTGATTTACCGAATCGCCTAATAAGTAATCAATGCAATGACTAAAGCAAGGTGTTCCCAAATCATGAAATAAGGCTGCTAAAGTCTGTTTTTTATCATGCGTGAAATGATTAGTCATTAAAGCAACTGTTTTACTGTGATCTAACCTAGAATACCAAAATTTAATATTCATATATTTCACATAATCTGATCCACAAAATATACCTATGTTATCTATTCTTTTAAATTCATTTAATTCTAAATACTTATCAATAAACAATGGATAATCATTAGTAAATATATCGAAATATTGCTGTTTCATAAAATCACCTTGGTTATATATTATAACACTTCATCCTAATTATTACTATATTTTTTCATTACTTCATTTAACTTTTCCATTTTATTATCAAGAGTCCTAATATCTATTGAGCAATTAAACATTTCCTCTTTTATTTCTTCTGGTATAGCATCATTAAATTTATATTGAATTTTATGATCTAAACTAGCCCAGAAATCCATAGCCATTGTTCTTATTTGAATTTCTGCTTCTATAAATTCTTTCTTACCCTCAATATATATTGGTACATAAATAATCAAATGATAACTTATATATCCTGATTCTTTAGGAGTTTTAATATAGTCTCTCTCTTCTTTGATTTTAAACATTTTTGATTCTTTAATATAATCTACGATATTATACACATCATCTAAGAACGAACATACTATTCTTATACCAACTATATCGTGAACATGGTTGACTAGATTATATGGTGTAATTTCATAACCCTTACTTTCTAGCTTTTTTACGCAGCTATCCATTGTCTTTAATCTAGATTTTATATGTTCTACAGGATCATATTGATTTTTCATTCTATAACTATCTATTAATATTCCTATTTGTGTTTCTAATAACTGTAAAGCATACTGATAATTAATCATTATATCCATAATTTTTCCTTTCTATATAATAAAAGATGTACTAGATAGTACATCAAAATACAACTTTAAAAGTATAACATTTTATTTTTAATATTTCAAGTACTATTTTGTTTTTTCTAATATATATACTATTATATATCCAAAAATAAATAATATTACTGAAATTATTATTTGATTTAATGAATATGTATTTTCTAATACTTGAACAAATAAAATTATTATCGACATAAGTGCGAAGCCTATTATTGAATAATAAGTTTTTATTTTGTGGTGTTTAAATAGATAATTAATTAGTTTGGAAACTAAGTATACACCTATTAACATACCTATTCCAAAAGGAATTAAGACATATAAGTTATTTGCTATATTATTAAAATTAAATATATCGCTTAAAGCTGTAATAACAATATCATAATATCCTAATATGATTAGGAGTGCTGTACCACATATACCTGGAATTACTGTCGCGCAAGCATCTAAAAAGCCTGATAATATTAATAATAAAAATGTTAGTGGTGTCTTATTTAATACTTCACCAGTATCTTCTACATTAATTAATGATAATAGAATTAATAATATTACTACTATTATAGCCCATATTACATTACTAAATTTTATTTTCTCATTTTTAACATTTTTAAATAATGGCTTTATTCCTGCTGCCATCATTCCTATAAATAATAACATTGTTTGTAAATAATATTTATCTAGGCATGTTTTAATTATGTTGCTACCTAATATAATTGCTAGAGATACACTTATAGCTAATATTAAAACATATTTTATATTTTTTTTAAGTTCAGTTTTTAAATTACTAATTATATTTAAAGATTTTTCATATATACCAAACATCATCGCAAACATAGCTCCACTAACTCCTGGTATAATTTTTCCTATTCCTACAATAAATCCTTGTATAAATAATTTTATATTGCTCATTTTATCACCTATTCACTATTAAAAAAACATATTTTTTAAGAAACATGTATATTTTTATTTACTAATATTTTTTGTTTTTCAATATCTTTTTTCATTTCATAGAATTCTTTACTATCTAGAAATTGATTAACTCTTTCTTTTTGAAATAAATAATAGTTTTTTTCATCTGTTTCATATACTAATTTGCTTATTTTTTGGGCTGAAGAATTAGCTAAAATATTTGTTTTTTTAGTTTCAGCTATTATATATTCTTGAAAATTATTATATAAAAGTAATGTTCTTATAGCTTCCTTACCATATCCCATACCTCTGTATTTTTGTAAGATACCTTGATCTAAAAATAAAATATTATCAACATTTTCACTAACTAAATTTAAAAATCCTAGTTCAGTACGACCTTCTTTAATTAAACATGCTAAAGCAGTACAAAATAGTCTTTGTCTTTTATTATAAAAAATTTCTTTTATTCCTGGTTCATGACCCATCATATAATCTATCTTATCAAATACTCTATCATAAGGTTCATCAACTAAATTTATCATTTTATCACCTATATTTATTATACTTTATTAATCAAAATTTATCAAGTAAAAAAAGAGTTATAAACTCTTATAATGTTGAATATGTACCTATACCTATTGGTAAGCCTATTACATACCATAAAATTATCAATACTAACATAATAAGTGCTAATAAAATAATTACAGGTGCTATCAATTTTAATGTTCCAAATACACTAACTTGGTTTTTCTCACTTATTCTATATTTTTCTAAGAATGCTAAAGTAATTATATAGTAAACAAATAATGGTGTTATTATTTTACCTACTCCATCAGCAATCTTAAATATAAATTGAGTCATATTTGGAGTAATATTTGATCTCATAAATAATGGTACAACTACTGGAGAAGCAATTTCCCATTTTGTAATTGCACTTGGAATTAATATACTCATTAATATTATTATTATAAAGAATGTTATGATTAAAGGTACTCCTGAAAATTGTAATGTACTCATAAAATCGACTAATCTAGTTCCTAATACAGGTCCAATATTTGTCCATTCTGTAATTGCTATTAATTGAGCTGCAAAGAATAATAATACAAACATGAATTCTAGATTTTCAAATGTTTTAGACATTCCTAAACTAAATTCATGACTGCTTTTGATATTTCCTGATATTTTACCATATATTATTCCACATATTAACATAATCAATGTAATTATTATTACTAATCCATTACCAAATGATGAACCAGATCCCAATAATTTATCCATATATCTTGGTGCATTATTATCTAATAGTATTCCTGCACCAAATGTATTAATCGGAAGAATCATATAAATTACTAACATTATTAATAATATTCCAGCAATTAAAGAAATTCTTTTTGCTTTTTTTGATACAATTAATTCTTCTTCCTCGTATGAATATCTCTTTGGTAATTTATGTACTAAAAATTTATCTATTAGTAATGTACCAAATATACATAATACTACTGTTGATGCAATCATAATATATATATCTGAAAATAAACTATATGCGAAGTTACTATCTACACTTACTTTTGCGGCTGTTTCAGTCATAAGACCTAATAAATAATCATTATAATTAAAGAATACTCCTGTACCATATCCTATTGTAATACCAATAAATACAGTAATAACTCCCAGTACTGGATTTTTACCTAAGTATTTAA
>CAZYWD010000063.1:3435-4777 GCA_964651795.1 uncultured Muribaculaceae bacterium | reverse complement strand
TAAATATATTAAAAACTAGTAATTTATATTATAAAAATTTAATAAAATTATATAGAAGGAGGTAATTATGAGTATAATTCCTAATGTACCTCCTAAAATCTTTTCATTGAGTGCTGTAGCAGTAGGATATATACTTATTGATGACTTAACTGCTAATGAGCAGAATGCCTTAGGAAACTGGTTAATGCTAACAGCACAAGTCTTATGTACAAATGCCTATTATAAGTAGGTCCAAACAGAAAGACAGAATGGACAACAATCAACATCTGGTTATACCAATGATGACATGTTAAATATGTTACAAAAAATGGTTTATGCAATGAATGAGGAAATAAAAAATATAAAAAAGGATTTAAATAGTCAAAAATAAGTGCTATAATTAATTTAAAGGAGGTATTTATGATATATATATTAGGAATAATAGGATTTGTTATTTTATGCTCAATTCGTCAAATTAATGAATATGAAAGAGGATTACTATTTACTTGTGGTAAATTTACAAAAGTATTAAATCCTGGATGGAGAATAATTTGGCCAATATTTCAAAGTTACAGAAAGGTTGATATTAGAACAAAAGCAGTAGACGTACCAGAACAAGAGACAATTACAAAAGATAATGTTTCAATAAATATTAATGCAGTAATTTACTATAAAGTATTTGATGCTGGTAAAGCTATTTGTGAAGTTCAAGATTTTTATTATGCAGTTAGTCAGTTAGCACAAACTACAATGAGAAATATTGTTGGTTCAGTAACTCTTGATGAATTATTAAGCGAAAGAGAAAAAATTTCTGCTGAAATTTGCTTAGTAATCGATAAAGCAACTGATGCATGGGGAATCAAGGTGGAAAATGTTGAGTTAAAAGATGTTTCATTACCTGAAGAAATGAAAAGAGTAATAGCAAAAGCTGCTGAAGCTGAAAGAGAAAAAGCCGCAGTTATTACAAAAGCTTCTGGTGAAGTTGAAGCTGCTGAAAATTTAGCAAAAGCTGCTAACACAATGGGTAAAACACCTGGAGCACTACATTTAAGAACGTTAGCGACTTTAAATGACTTAAGTTCTGATCAATCAAACACTGTAATTTTCGCACTTCCAATAGAAGTATTAAGAGCTTTGGATGGAATAACAAATAAAAAAGAAAAATAATTTTGAGAATTAAATTATTAAAACAATATTTAAATAACTAAAATAACTAGTCTACTAGTTATTTTTTTGGTATAATTTAAGTAGTATGGGAATGATAATATGAAAAAAATAAATGAATTAATAGATAAAAATATTTTGAAGATAGTATTAGTATTTTTATTTTGTATGCCTTTTTTAGATTTAATGACATCTTTAT
>CAZYWD010000063.1:0-3335 GCA_964651795.1 uncultured Muribaculaceae bacterium | reverse complement strand
AAAACAATTGAAATGGATTATTTTGATATATTCTTTAGACATGGAATTGTTGGATTTATATTATTCTTTATTCCATTTATATATATCTTAAAAACAATATTCATTAAACTTAAAGACATAAAAAAAATGGACAATGAATTACTAGCATTACTGATAAGTATAATTTTAATATTAGTATTATCATTATTTTCAGGACATATTTTAGTAGCTCCATCTGTTAGCATATTTGTAATAATAATATTACTTATGACATCCAAAAAATTAGAGGTGATGTAAATGAAAACAGGTTTCTTAATAGTAAATTATAATGACTATGAAACCACAAACAAATTATTAAATAATATTAAAAATTATTCTTGCTTAGATATGATTATAGTAGTAGATAATAATTCTACTGATAACTCTTATGAAAATTTAAAAAAACAAGAAACAAATAAAATTAAAGTAATTAAAAATTCATCAAATAAAGGCTACGGATCAGGTATAAATTTTGGAAGTAAATACTTGATAAAAAATTTAGGTGAATGTTATATAATAGTTAGTAATCCAGATATAGTAATCTATAAAGAAGAAGATTTAATAAAATTAATTAATTCATTCGATGAATCTACTGCTATGGTAGGACCAGTTATAAAAGAACATGAAGGACTAAATAGAGGCTGGAAAATACCAACACCTATTCAAGATGCTATTCTGAATATTGCATTCATTCATAGATATTTGAGACCTAAAATGTTGTTTTATAAAGATAGTTATTATAAAGGAATAGTTAATGTGGAAGCTATATCAGGATGTTTCTTTATAATAAATTCAGCAGATTTAAAAGAAGTGAATTATTTTGATGAAAATATTTTTCTTTATTATGAAGAAAATATAATTGCTAAAAAAATATATCGTAAAATTAGAATAAATAGTGGTGTAGAAGTATTTCACGACCATTCAGTCACAATAGATAAAAATATTAATAGTATAAAAAAATACAAAGAACTAAAAAAGAGTCAAATGTATTTTCATAAAAAATATAATCATGCAAATAAATTTGAAATATTTCTATTATTTATAACAAATAAAACGACATTATTATTATTACAAATAAAAAAAATATTTAGAAAGTAGGCATAAATATGGCAAAAGATAAAATAAGTATCATAATCCCATGTTATAATGAAGAAAAAACCATTCCATTATTTTATAATGAAATGAATAAAATATCTAGTCAAATGGATAATGTTAATTTTGAATTTTTATTTATAAATGATGGCTCAAATGATAAAACATTGTCAATAATAAAAAAAATATCTAAAGAAGATAATAGAATAAAATATGTATCTTTTTCTAGAAATTTTGGAAAAGAAGCAGCAATTTATGCCGGATTAGAAAATGTTACAGGTGACTTTATAACTATAATGGATGCTGATTTACAAGATCCACCAACTCTATTACCTGTAATGTATAAATATATAAAAGATGGTATTGATATTGTTGGAACAAGAAGAGTAAATAGAAAAGGGGAACCAAAAATCAGGAGTTTTTTTGCCAGAAGATTTTATAAAATTATAAATAAAATGTCTAAAGTTGAAATGGTAGATGGTGCTAGAGATTATAGATTAATGACTAGGCAAGTAGTAGATGCAATCCTTTCTTTAAAAGAATATAATAGATATTCAAAAGGTTTATTTAGTTTTGTTGGTTTTGATATTAAATGGATAGAGTATGAAAATATTGAAAGAGTAGCTGGAGAAACAAAATGGTCGTTTTGGAAGTTATTTAAATATGCCATAGAAGGTATTACTGCTTTTTCAACAACACCACTAGTTATATCTGCTTTAATAGGAATATTATTTTGTATTATTTCTTTTATTGCTATATTAGTTATAATAATTAAGACGCTTATTTTTGGCGATCCGGTCAGTGGTTGGCCTTCTATGATATGTGTTATATTCTTTGTTAGTGGTATTCAATTATTTTGTTTGGGAATAATGGGACAATACTTATCTAAAACATATTTAGAAACAAAACAAAGACCTATTTATATAATAAAAGATAAAAACATATGATAAGCTCATATGTTTTTATTATTAATATAGTTGATTTAATGATGTTAAAATAGTATAATAAAATTTAAGTAAATTTCAGGGGAGGTATTTATGAAGGGAATTATTTTAGCAGGTGGGTCTGGAACAAGACTTTACCCTTTAACACAAGTTGTTAGTAAACAATTAATGCCAATATATGATAAACCAATGATTTATTATCCACTATCAGTACTTATGCAAGCAGAGATAAGAGATATTCTAATTATTTCTACGCCACAAGATATTGATAATTTTAAAAGATTGTTAGGCAATGGTTCTAATTATGGAATTAATTTAGAATATGCTGTTCAACCTTCACCAGATGGTTTAGCACAAGCATTTATTATTGGAAATGAATTTATCGGAAATGAAGATTGTGCAATGGTATTAGGTGATAACATATTTTATGGTGCAAATTTAAAAGAACAATTATTGAAAGCAAAAGAAGCAGCACAAGATAATCAAGCAACAATATTTGGCTATAGAGTTCATGATCCAGAAAGATTTGGTATTGTAGAATTTGATAAAAATAATAAAGTTGTTTCAGTAGAAGAAAAACCAGAACAACCTAAATCAAATTATGCCATAACAGGATTATATTTTTATGACAATTCTGTTAAAGAAAAAGTGAAATTAGTTAAACCATCAAAACGTGGAGAATTAGAAATAACTGATTTAAATAGAATTTTCTTAGAAGAAAACAGATTAAATGTCATCACATTAAGTGAAGGATATGGTTGGTTTGATACAGGAACATTCAAAAGCTTACAAACTGCTTCTACATTTGTTAGTGTAGTCCAAGAACATCAAAATACAACTATATGTTGTCCAGAAGAAATAGGATATCTAAATGGCTGGCTTTCAGAAGATAAATTATTAGAAAGAGCAGAATTAATGAAAAAGAATACTTATGGAAAACATTTATATTCATTAGTTGAAAATAGTAAAGTTAAAAGGATGGTAAAATAATGAAAAAAATTGAAACAAATTTAAAAGATTGCTATATCATTGAACCTGATAAATTTGGTGATGCAAGAGGTTATTATTCTCCATTTTTTGTAGAAGAAACAAATTTAAAAGAAGGATTAACTTTAAAAACAATAGCACAAGGCGCAAGATCATTAAGTGGAAAAGGAATTGTCAGGGGATTACATTTTCAAGAAGATCCATTATGTCAAGCAAAATTAGTAGAATGTTTACGTGGAGCTGTATTAGATGTAGTAGTTGATTTAAGAAAAGATTCACCGACATATAAAGGGT
>CAZYWD010000062.1:0-4802 GCA_964651795.1 uncultured Muribaculaceae bacterium | reverse complement strand
AAAATACCAATTTTAATTTATTTAATTATAAAAATTATCTATTAAGTAAAAAAATATATTGAACTTTTAAAATAAAAAATATTAAAATAATAAATAATGATATTAATTTTTTATATAACATTAAAAATTTTATAATTGATAAAATAGAAAAAAATTCTAATAAAGATTATCTAAATTTATTTATATTAGGAAAAAACAATTTAAAAGAGATAAATAGTGTTTATCAAAATATTGGAATAAGTCATTTATTTGCTATATCAGGAATGCATATAACATTATTAACTTCAGTATTATATAAAATACTTAATAAAATAAGTAAAAATAAAAAACTAAATTTAGTTTTAATAATATTATTTTTAACTTTATATATGTTTTTAACTAATTATACTCCATCTGTTCTTAGAGCATCATTCTTATTTATATTAATAAATATTAAAAAAATATCTAAATTCAAATTAGAAAACATCCATATATTATTATTAATATTTTTTACTTTATTAATATATAATCCATATTATATCTATAATTTAGGATTTCTATTTAGTTTTATAATTAGTTTTTCATTAATAAAATATAATCATTTAATAAATAAATATAAAAATTATTTTACAAAAATATTTATTACATCATTAATATCTTTTATATTTAGTATCCCAATTATAATTATAAATATTAATCAAATTAACTTAATAACACCTTTAGTAAATTGTTTATTTGTACCATTAGTTTCTTTATTAGTATTTCCAATAAGTCTATTAACATTTATATTTCCATTTTTAAATAGTATATTAAAAATATTAATTAATATATTAGAATTTTTAGCAACTTTTTTAAATAAATTTAGTATTCCAATTATACTAAGTAGTGGAAATATTTTAACAATTCTATTTTATTTTATAATTATATTTTTAATATTTAGAAATTTCAAAAGAAAAAAATTGATTTTATTAATAATTATTATATTTATTCATAATAATAGTCATTATTTCATAAAATATCCTGTTATGACACTTATTGATGTTGGACAAGGTGATTCTATATTAATTGAATTACCACATAATAAAGGTAATATACTGATTGATACAGGTGGTAATTACAATAAAGAATTAGGTAAAACAACATTAATACCATATTTTAAATCAGTTGGAATTAAAAAAATAGATTATCTTATTATAACTCATGGAGATTATGATCATATAGGTAGTGCTTTATATTTAATAAATAATTTTAAAATTAAAAACATTTATCTAAATAGTGGTAAAAACAATAAAGAAGAAATAAAAATAATAAATTCAAGTAAAGAAAAAAACATCAAAATTAATTTTATAAATAAATATGAATTAAAAATAGATAAATATAAATTTAATTTTATAAATGACAAAGATATAAATAATGAGAATGAAGATAGTTTAATCACCTATACAACATTAAATAATAAGAATATATTATTAATGGGTGATGCAGGAAAGATAAGTGAAAAATACTTATTAGATGCATATAATTTTGATAAAGTGGATATACTAAAATTAGGACATCATGGTTCTAGAAATAGTAGTTCTATAGAATTTTTAAATAAAATAAATCCAAATAATATATTTATATCAGTTGGACTTAATAATAGATTTGGTCATCCTCATAAAGAAACATTAGAAAGAACCAAAAACATTAAGACATATATGACAAGTATAAATGGAATGATAAAAATTATTTTAAAAGATAATATAGAAATTTATACTTGTAATTAATGTACGCTAATGCTTTTAGCGTTTTATATAGATAAGAAGCTTAATAAGCTTCTTTTAAATTGTATAAATATTTATTCCATATTTAGAATTAACTGTATCATAGAAGAAAAAATTAGTAATAGGATTATAAGTAAAATATCCAAATATAACATAAATTATCATTATTAAAAATATAGATGTCTTATTTAGATTATTTAAGTGTTCATATCTTAAAATAGAATAACTAATATAATTAGTAAATATAAAAGTAATTAATAATATAGAAAGACTAATAAATAAATTTTCTCCAAATATTAAATATATTGGGATAAATAAAATTAAATAGAAAGCTATTCCTATAATTATTTGAATAAAAACACTTAAAATAAAATTATTATATTTTATATTCTTAAATTTATAAATAATTACTTCAATTAAACTAGATACTAAAATAGCTGTAGAAATTATTTTTATATGTTCAAATATACTTTCATTTACTGGAAAAAATATTGAAAATAAAGTACAAGGATATAGATCATATAAATTATGGATTAAAAAAGATAATAAGAATTCTAATATAATAATTAATAACTTTATTTTTTTCATAACTCACCTCTATTAATAATATAAGCAAAAATATAGATAAAAATGTAAAAAAATGAACTTTTTTTAACTTTTTTTAATAAAAAAGGAGGAAATTAGAAAGTTTTATCGTATATTAATATTAGAGGGTAGATTTTTATGAATGTATTAACACAAGAACAAATCAATAATGTAAGAAATAGTGTAGACATAGTTGACATCATTTCAAGCTATATACCATTAACTTCTAAAGGGAAAAATTACTTTGGAGTTTGTCCATTTCATGCTGATCATTCACCTAGTATGAGTGTATCAAAAGAAAAACAAATCTATACATGTTTTTCATGTGGAGCAAGTGGTAATGTATTTAACTTTTTAATGGATTATGAAAATATTAGTTTCATAGAAGCTGTTAAATATTGTGCGGATAAAGCAGGTATCATATTAAATATTGATAATAAAAAAGAAATAAAAAAAGATACTACCTTATATGATATATTTGATTTAGCCCAAAAATTCTATCAAAATAATATAAATACAGATTTAGGTAAAGAAGCTAAAGATTATTTAATCAATAGAAAATTTACAGAAGACTTAATAAAAGAATTTGGAATAGGTCTATCATTAAATAAAAAAGATCTACTTACAAAATTATTAATAAATAAAAAATATGATTTTAATACATTAAATAAAACTGGACTAGTTGGTAAAAGTGATTCTGGATATTATGATATCTATGTAAATAGAATAATGTTTCCATTATATGATTTAACAGGTAAAATAGTTGGTTATAGTGGTAGAATTTATAATACAGAATCAACTAGTAAATATGTAAATACTAAAGAAACTGAAATATTTAAAAAAGGTGAATTATTATATAATTATCACCGCGCTAAAGATGAGGTAAGAAAAGTAAATAGTTTAATAATTGTAGAAGGATTTATGGATGTAATAAGGTTATATTCAGTGGGTATTAAAAATGTAGTTGCTACTATGGGAACTGCTATTACCAAAAATCAAGCTTTACTTATGAAAAGATTATCTAGTGAAATAACACTTTGTTTTGATGGTGATGAAGCTGGTAATAAAGCTACAAATTCCTGTATAAATGAATTAGAAAAAGTTGGTGTAATACCTAAAATAATTAGATTAGAAAACAACTTAGATCCTGATGAATATATAATTAAAAATGGTAAAAATAAATTTGTAGAAAAATTAAATAATCCAATAAATAGTATGGATTATAAAATGAGTTATTATAAAGAAGGTAAAGATTTAAAAAACAATTTAGATATGTCTGAATATGTTGATAATACTTTAAAAGAATTATCTAAAATAGATAATGAAACTTATATAGAATTAACTTTAAATAAATTAAGTAATGATTCTAATTTAAGTATAGAATATTTAAGAAATAGAATTAATAAACTGGACAAGCCATTAAAAACATTTAATCCGACTAATAAAAAATTAAGTGGTTTCGAAATAGCAGAAAGAAATTTAATATATAATATGTTAGATAATGAAGAAGTTATTAAATTATATATAGATGAAAAACCAGTAATAGAAAATATGAGTTATAAAAAACTTGCTGATGAATTAATTTTATATTATAATAACACTCATCAAATTAATTTGGCAGATTTAATTACTTATTTTAAAGATGATGACCTTATTAAAATAATAAATGATTTAATGGTATTAAACTTAAAAGATGAATCAATCACTAAAATAAAAGGTTATATAGATAGATTAAATGAAAGACAAATTGAAAAAGAAATAAAAGAAATAAAACAAGAAATTGCAAATGAGACAACAATGGATAAAAAACTTAAAACAATACAAGAAATGATTAATATTAAGAAAGTGGATGAATAAAATGATAAATGAAATTAAATCTTTCGATGAAAGAAAAGAAGAATTAATAAAATTAGGAAAAGAAACAGGTTATATAACTTATGAACAATTAGCAAAAGCTTTAAAAGGATTAGACTTAGATGCTGATTCATTAGATGATTTATATAATGTTTTAACAGAAAATGGAATAACTATTGTATCAGAAGAAGAAGCTGGAGAAAGTGGCGGAGAAAAACTACTACTTGATGATAATACTTTAACTAAGGATTTAACAATTAACGATCCAGTTAGAATGTATTTAAAAGAAATAGGACAAATAAAATTATTATCTATGGATGAAGAATTACAACTAGCGGATAGAATCATTGAAGGTGATGTAGTTGCTAAAAATATATTAGCAGAAGCTAACTTAAGATTAGTTGTTAGTATTGCCAAAAGATATGTAGGTAGAGGAATGTTATTTTTAGACTTAATCCAAGAAGGTAATATTGGTCTAATGAAGGCAGTAGATAAATTTGATGTATCTAAAGGATATAAATTTAGTACATATGCAACATGGTGGATTAGACAAGCTATCACAAGAGCTATAGCAGATCAAGCAAGAACTATAAGAGTGCCAGTTCATATGGTAGAAACAAT
>CAZYWD010000061.1:0-4963 GCA_964651795.1 uncultured Muribaculaceae bacterium | reverse complement strand
GATTCTTTACTAAATCATTCACTTCTAATTTATTATTATCTTGTAATTTCAATTTAGTTTTACTATCTAACCTTTCATATTCATTTAATTTAATTTTATTATGTAATTCTCTAACACTTAAGTTTTGATTAACAGATTTTTCTAAATAGTAGTTAATAATATTTATGTCATTACAAGTTAGTACCTCTCTATAGTGACTCCAACTTAATTGGTGCCACATTGTGGCACCTTTTTCAATTATTGAATAAAATTTACGCATTCTTTTTAAGGAAGTTATAGTATATCCTTTTCCTATTTCCTCAGTTAATTTTTTTGAATAATCTTTTATTAAGTTATCACCATATTTAGCTCTTGCTTCTCCGCCTTGAGCTTCAACTAACATTTTACCTACATTGTAATATGCTTTTAAATCTGATTTATTTTTACTATAATCTTTTACTTTTTTATATATTTCATTATTTATTAGTTCTTGTTTTATTGATTCATAATTATTCATAGTTTCACCTCTTAAGTGTCATATACTAACACCTATCATGGTAAATATTTGTCGAAATATAATTTTATTACAAAAAAAATAGCTAACTCATTTTAGCTATTTCTAATTTGTTATTACTATGAATTATTATTAATTCAACATTTTCCTGATATTCCAAATTTTCTTCATAAGTAATAGTTAATGTAACATAGTAAGCTTTATTATCCTCAATATCATTATCAAATGATACTGCATCTTGCTTAATATCTGATATTTCAACACTACTTACACTAGGTAATTCTTGTTTTCTATTATTATAAATATTACTTTCAACATACTTATATATACCTTCTTTAGCAAATTTAGTAAAACTATCTTGATAATCAGCATATACAAATTGAATACCACCTACATCATTTTTAGATAAAGCATTATTTAATGAAAAGAAATCTATAGCAAATAATTCACTTATTAATTTAGCATAATTTTCTTCATCTATTTTATCTTTAGATAATTCTTCTTTTAAATCTTTAAATACTGTCTTGAAATATTCAGGGTCATTTTCATTTAATACATAATTATATGATTCAATTTGTTCTAATATTTCTACTTCAGATGCCCCATTATTTTTTAATACTCCAATAATATCTTTTAAACACCATCCAAGTATAAACAATAATACAATAAATAAGATAGTAACAATCATCTTAAATTTTTTTATTTTTCTTTTTTTCATTTAGTCACCTTTTCTGTTGTATTTTTTTTAATCAAATCATAAACAACTATTGCATTTGATACAGCTACATCTTCTTCTGCAATCTTATTATATTTTGCTATATAATCTTCACTTATTGTATCATCTAGATTTAGCATTCTACCTTCACCTTTGCTTTGGCTATAATACATTTTATCAGTTAACCAATTTCCATCAGGGAAAACTACTACATTTTCATCAATACTAAATATATCATGTCCTAAAGCATACTCACTTTCAAATCCAAACATATTTCCTAAAGTTGGCATAATATCATACATTCCCATTACTTTAGTAATTTCTTGATTTAATTTGGGATTATTAGGACTATCTTTTGACCATATAATTAAAGGTACTTTTCTATTTAATTCATAATCAAAATAATCAACTGGATCATAATTTGGGTCGTTTTCATCTAAAGGTGTATCATTAGCTAAATCATAATTATAGAAATAATTGAATTCAGATTTTTTAAGTTTAGCATCATGATCTCCATAAATGACAACAACTGTATTTTCTAATAAGCCTTGTGTATCTAAATCATTCATTAATTGTCCTAAAGCTTCATCAGCATAATGTACTGATTTAAAGTAACTACCTAATTTAGTTCCTTCCATATAGTTAGAAACTTTTTCTTCTGTTTCACCAGTTTCTTCATTAACTGCTTGATATTTATAATCAACCTTATAATCACTATAATCCTCTATCCAAGTAAATGGAGTATGATTTGTTAACATTATTAATGTTCCAAAATAATTTGTATTTTTACTATCAATGTCTTTAATTATAGGTACTGCTTGTGTAAAGAATGATTTATCAGCTAATCCTAAACCGATTTTTTCATCAATTACAAAGTCTTTTGTATAACAATAGAAATTATCATATCCAAATGACTTATGGGCTGCTGCTCTATTCCAGAAAGTACAATTATTTCCATGCATACTAAATGTATAATATCCCATTTGTTTTAGTTGTTTTTGAATAGTAACATATTCTCTATCCCAATAACTAACAAATACTGTACCACTACTTGCAGGCATAAGTGATGAACTTAAAGTAAATTCTGTATCACTACTTGTACCAACACTTTCTTGTGAATAGAAGTTAGAAAAATATAATCCTTCACTAGCCATTTTTCTTAAATTTGGTGCGACATATTCATCATTAAATTTTAAATCTAATACATATTGTTGGATACTTTCCGCATGTATCATTATAATATTTTTACCTTTTAATATATCAGTATATTCATTAGTTGTATCAGTAACTTCTCTATTCGCATAATATTCTCTAAATATTTTATTATTTTCATCATATCCAAATAATGGATTTAAAGTTGATTTTAGTGTAGCAAATAAATCATTAAATTGATAAGTATAAATACCAAATTTCATAACAATATATTCTCTATTCCATTGTTTACCTAATCTACTAATATCAACACTTGTTAATGTAGATATAAATAAACCTAAACAAACAATTGCTACTACTAAAGTATTTAAAGCTCTAACTTTACCAACTTCAATTTTAGATACTTTTTCGTAATAATTTTTTTTCTTTAGTTTTTTATTTACTATTATAAGCGCTAATAACTGCCATAAATAAACAAAGTCTTTTAATTCCATTACACTATCCACTACTGCATCTGATACATCAGCTATTTGTAATGATGTTTCTAATAATGAAAATGAAACATATGATAAATAGTTAGTATAATACATTGAATTTATAACGCAAAGTGCTATAAAAATAACAGTCCAAGTAATATAATACTTGAATTGATGTTTTGGTTTTATAAAATAACCTAGTGCTCCTATTATTAAGATAACTGCTAAATCAGCTATTATTGGTTTTATATCAAAATAGTTTCTTACAGTTAAAAATCTTACTAAACATCCATTTATTAATGATGTTAAGACAAATGTCATAAATAATATATTTGTTTTTAGATATCCCTTTGAATGAATTTTAAATAAATCAAGGAATTCTCTTAATCTTGCTTTCATACATTTCACCTCTACATAAGTACTACTTAAAAGTATAGCACTTTTCACAATATTTTTCAATTTAAAAGAACAATTTTTCATTGTTCTTAAAATATACTATCTCTAGTGTATACATCGACATTTTCTTTTGTCCATACTTTTATTATTTCATCTTTACTAGCTTTAATAAAGCCTAAACCTGTAATTACTATATCTTGATTTCTTTTAACTTCTATAATATTTTCTTTTAAATCTAATTCTTTATCTTTAAAAAATCTATTTATTTTTAAATTATTTGAAAAATATAAAGTTAAATTATTGTTACTTGTTTCTATTTTTACTAAATAATCAATTAATATATATTGTTGTTGTTTTATTTGATATATAATTGGTTTTATAGTATTTTTTGGTATTATTTGTTTTAATGTTTTAGAATCTATATAATTAATAATATTTCCTTCATCTAATATACCTGGAGTATCAATAAGTGTTAATTCATCATCTATTTTAATACTTATTGTATTTAAAGTTGTAGATGGTAAATTAGAAGTAGTTATATTTGTTATATTTTCACTATAATTTTTAGTAAATTTATTTATTAGTGTTGATTTACCTGAATTAGTAAATCCAACAATATAGACATTATTTGATTTTTTATATTTTCTGATTTTTTTATTTAATGAATCAAAATTATAATTTTTATTACTGCTAACAACTAATTTATCAATATAATTTATATTTAGTTTATCACTATAATCTAGTAATTTTCCTTGATAAATTGGTAATATATCTTTTTTTGTAAATACTAGTAATATATCATTATTTATATAATCTGTTATTTGATTTATATTTTTAGGAATATTAAATAAATCTATAATTAGTACTACTAAATCATTAGTCTTATTTATATCTTCTAATATTTTAATAAATTCATCATTATTTTTATTTATTACTTGATACTCATTATAATTAGTTATTTTAAAACATCTTTCACATAGATCATTTTCTTGTGTTTTAGTGTAACCTTCTAGATCTATTGAATCACTTTGTAAGAAGGTTCCACATCCCTTACATTTTTTCATCATAAAATCTTTCTTTAAATAAGTTGTTTTTTCTTAGATTTTTTTTAATTCTTTTTTCTCTTGAACGACCTATTTTAGTCCATATTGGATCATATTTACTCATTGGTTTAGTTAATATTGTTGTTATTCCAACATTATTACCACCTTTTATATCAGTAACTATTTGATCTCCTATAATAGCTACTTTGTTTTCTGTTACTTTATATTTTTTAAAAGTTTCATAAAATTTTTTAGGAGATGGTTTAAATGCACCAAAAACATATTCAATATCTAAAAGACCAGCTATTAAACTTACTCTTTTTTTTGGACTATTTGAAAATAGCACAACAATAAAATCTTCTTTTAGTTTAGAAAATAGTTGTTTTGTTTCTTCAGTTACATCTTTTTTATTGAAAGGTGTTATTGTATTATCTAAATCAAATAATAAACATTTTATTCCTTTATCTTTTAGTAATTCATAATTAACTTTAAATATACTTTCTTGGTAACAATCTGGCACATATATTTCCATAAGGTTCACTCCTATACATCATAAAATAATTTTAACACACATAAGCAGTTTTATCAATAAATATTTATAATATTATTTGATATAGTTTTTTTAACTACACAAAAAAACCTATTATAAATATTATATAATAGGTGATTATATGAATTACAATTGGTG
>CAZYWD010000060.1:0-4976 GCA_964651795.1 uncultured Muribaculaceae bacterium | reverse complement strand
AGTACTGCTTTAAAGAAATTATTAATTAATGTTAAGAAAGATAGTGATATAAATGAATAAAAATGTAAAAAGTGTACTAGTACTAACACTTACCACTTTAATATGTTCTTTACTTATATATTTAGTTATCACTATAATAGGGGGATAATATGGATAATTTTTATGAATCTTTATTATATTTAAAATATTATGATAAAGAAAAAGTTTTAAAAGAAATAAATAAAATAATAACAGAAGAATTAGATGATGTTATGGAATATGCAAGCGATTTAGAAGGATTGTGCAAAGTATTAAGTAATAATGTTAAATGTAGATTAGATGAATTAAATATTCAAAATAAAAAAGTAAATATTAAAGAAATAGGATCTAATATAGAACATGAATTTGTATTAGGAATGTTTAAAGATAAGAGCAAAAATACTAATTATATTTTAATTGATCCTACTTATAGACAATTTGTCAAAAAATATGAAATATTAAATAAATTAAATGAATGGCCAGCTACTTTATTAGAACAAAGTAATAATGAATTATTAAATAATTTATTAAATAGTGGATGTTCAGAAATAGATAGTAATAGTTTTAATAACTATATAAATAGTTTTGGTATTGATTATAGTTTAGATGATATTTTATTAGAAAAATATAAAGGTGATGAATATGAGGCAGATATTAAAAATAATAAAAAATGATAATCCTATATTTGTTTTAATGTTAGGACTTTGTTCTTCATTAGCGGTCACTACTAAAGTAGAAAATGCTTACCTTATGGGTTTATCAGTATTTATTGTTTTACTATTTTCAGAAATAGTTTCATCTTTAATAAAAAAAATAGTTCCTGAAAATGTAAAAATACCAGTATATATTGTAATTATAGGTACATTTGTAACTATCTTAGAAATGGTACTGAAAGAATATATAAATCCATTATATAATGCTTTAAGTATATATTTACCATTAATAGTAGTTAATTGTATAGTGTTAGGTAGGGTATTATCAGTATCTAGTAAGAGTAATGTTAGAACTAGTATAAAAGATTCTATTGGTATAAGTATAGGTTATACTTTGGCTTTAATTTTAATCTCACTATTTAGAGAAGTATTAGGAAGTAATTCAATTACTTTAATAGATTCTTTAAGTGAAATTACTAATTTTAAATTAATTTTTACAGTATTTCCTAAAAATAATTTAATACCTATGAATATATTAGCATCACCTGCTGGAGCATTTATAATATTAGGACTTTTAATGGCATTATTTAAATATGTAGGAGGTAAACATGAATCTAATTAATTTATTTATAACAAGTTTACTAACTGAAAATATTATTTTGACTAAATTTTTAGGAATTTGTCCTTTTGTAGGAACTTCTAAAAAAGAAGAAACAGCTTTTAAAATGGGTATGGCAGTAACACTTGTAGTAACACTATCAAGTATAATTACTTATTTACTTTATACTTATCTTTTAGTACCTACTGATACTACTTATTTAAAAACTTTGATGTTTATTTTAGTAATAGCTTCTTTAGTTCAAGCATTAGAAATGATTATTAAAAAATATAGTCCAAATTTATATAAAGCTTTTGGTATTTATTTACCACTAATTACTACTAACTGTGCTGTATTAGGTATAGCTTTATTAAATATTAATAATGGTTTTAATTTTATAGAAATGCTCGTATATAGTATAGGTAGTAGTTTAGGTTTTACTTTAGTTATTTATTTATTTTCTACAATAAGAGAGTACTTAGATAAAAAAGATATTCAAGAATCATTTAAAGGTTATCCTATCGCACTTATTACAGCTGGTATTATGGCTTTAGTATTTGGTAGAATTGTATGATAGCTTTTATAATTTTAATATTACTTTTTATTTTAACTTTAATTTTATATAAAAAAAACAAAGTTAAAAATTGTAATAATTGTAATATGTGTGGGAGGAATAAATGATAGGTATAATAATAATGACTGTATTAGCGCTTATTTTAGGTCTAATATTAGTTATAATGGATTCTAAAATAAATAAAAAATCTAAATCAGAAGTGTATTTAGAATTATTACCTGGTAATAACTGTGGTGTATGTGGTTATGCTGGATGTAAAGGTATGAGTGAAGCTATGTTAGAAGATAAAGATAATTATAAAAAGTGTAGACTTTTAAGAGGAGCAAAACTAAAAGAAATGGAAGAATATATTAATAGTAACAATTGATTTGTTACTTTTATTTTGTTATAATGAACTTAGAAGGTGAATATCATGAAAATAATTGATTTTATAAAAAATAATAATGAGTATTTAGAGGATTTTATTACTAGGAGTACATACAATTCTAATGGTATAGAAGGTTCTACTTTAACATACTCTGAAACATATGCAATATTATATAATGATAATTCATTTAAAATAAATGACATAGAACCTAGAGAAATATATGAGGCACTAAATCATAAAAAAGCACTTAATTATTGTTTAGATAATATTGAAGATGAATTAAGAGAACAATTCATCAAAAAAATAAATGAGATTATTAATCAGGGTATCAAAGATACAACAGGTTATAGGAATATATCTGTTATGATTAGAGCAAGTGATCATATACCACCTGAACCAGAAAAAATAAATAGTTTAATGATGTATTATGTATATAATTACAATAATAGTACAGATAATATTTTTTCTAAAATAGCTTATAATCATATAGAATTTGAATGTATACATCCATTTGAAGATGGTAATGGTAGAACAGGTAGAATTTTAATAAACTATGAATTAATTAAAAATAATATAGCTCCTATAGTGATATTAAAAGAGGATAGAGTAAAATATTTTGAATTCTTAAGAAATAAAGATACTGATGGTTTAGCTAAGTTTATAGAAGAATTATCAAATAAAGAATTAAATAGAATGAAAACATTAGGTTTCATTGACACTTTATAAATTAAGTGTTAAAATGAATATGTAAATCGATGATGAAGAATAGTAATAAAAGTAATTATTTTATAGAAAGTTAGTGGTTGATGGAAACTAACAATAATCTTTTATGAATCTACTTTTGAGAGAAATGAAAACATTTCCGGGGGAACTCGTTAAATTAATTAAGAACTAATTAGGATGGTACCGTATATTATACTCCTATAATTAGTTCTTTTTTTTTGAAAGTGGGTAGTATTGTAGTATGACAGATGGTGTAATAACTTTAGTTAGAAATGAATTAATATCTGAAAATCCTGACTTAACTTTAAGTCAAGCTGAATGTTTTGATATCATTTGTAATGATGATTCTAGAAATGTTGGTGTAATTAGTTATAGATATCATAATATTCCTAATTATATAGATTATGGTGGTAATATAAATTATAGAATCAAAGAAAAAGAAAGAGGCAAAGGTTTTTCTAAAAGAGCACTAACACTAATGTTAAAAATATTAGAAAAAAATACAAAATTTGATGAACCATTATATGTCTCCTCGATTAAATCAAATAGTAATTATTTGAAAGTAGCTGAAGACTGTGGTGGTAAGTTAGTACATTCTGGAATAGTTCCAAATAATGTAATAAGTAGTTTCTATGATAAGGAAATGAGAGAAGTAGAATTGTATAGATTCGACATTGAAAAAACAGAAGAAAAGAGAAAATAATATGGATAATATATTAAAAATGCTAGTTAAAAGTGAAAGTAATTTATTTGCTAAAGCATTAATCATAGCTTCAGAGATGTTTAAAGATAAATATGATAAAGAAGGAGTTCCTTATATAAATCATTTATATTATGTAAGTGATAATGTTAATACACTAGAAGAAAAAATTGTTGGATTATTACATGATGTAATTGAAGATACAAATGCAACATATGATGATTTAATAGAAGTAGGTTTTCCAGAAAATATAGTTAATTCCATTAGAATATTAACTAGAAATAAAAAAATTCCTTATTCTGAATATATTGATAGTGTATTAAATAGTAATGATTTAGTAGCAATTAGAGTAAAAAGAATAGATATGACACATAATATGAAAAGAGACCGATTAAATAAAGTAGAAGAAGCAGAAAGAAAAAAACTAATAGAAAAATATTCAAAAGAATATTATAAAATAGAAAATTATTTTAAGGAGAGAAAAATATGATAGATATAAAATTAATAAGAGAAAATAAAGAATTAGTTAAAGAAAATATTAAGAAAAAATTTCAAGATAATAAATTAGAATTAGTAGACAAAGTTTATGATTTAGATATTAAATATAGAGATACTAAATTACAAGCTGACAATTTAAGAGCAGAAAAAAACACTAAAAGTGCTTTAATTGGTAACTTAATGCGTGAAGGTAAAAAAGATGAAGCTGAAATTCTAAAAAATGAAATTGCTGATTATGGAAATAAAATAAGTGAATTAGAAGAAAAAGAAGAAGAATTACAAATTGAAATCAAAAAAATTATGATGGTAATTCCTAATATTATTGATGACTCTGTACCAATAGGTAAAGATGATTCTGAAAATGTAGAAGTAGAAAAATTTGGTGAACCAGTTGTACCTAATTATGAAATTCCATATCATGCTGATATAATTGAAAAAGTTAAAGGATTAGATAAAGAAGCAGCTGGTAGAACTAGTGGAGAAGGATTCTATTATTTAATTGGTGATATTGCTAGAATTCATGAAGCAATGATAGCTTATGCAAGAGATTATATGATAGAAGCTGGATTTACTTATGCAATTCCTCCGTTTATGATAAGAAGTGATGTAGTAACAGGTGTTATGAGTTTTGCAGAAATGGATGCTATGATGTATAAAATAGAAGGTGAAGATTTATATTTAATTGGTACTAGTGAACATTCTATGATAGGTAAATTTAAAGACCAAATGATTAAAAAAGAAAATTTACCTATAACAATGACTTCATATTCACCATGCTTTAGAAAAGAAGTAGGTGCACATGGAATTGAAGAAAGAGGAATATATCGTGTTCATCAATTTGAAAA
>CAZYWD010000059.1:0-4985 GCA_964651795.1 uncultured Muribaculaceae bacterium | reverse complement strand
AATGGCAGAATTTTATAGAAAAAAGAAAAAAATATGTCAAATGTGTGCTGGTAAATCAGTAGACTATAAAGATGTAGAAATTGTTAAAAAATATATAAGCGCAGACAAAGGTAAAATATTACCAAGAAGAATTACTGGAGCTTGTGCTGAACATCAAAGACATATAGCTAACGAAGTTAAAAAAGCTAGATTTATGGCTTTAATACCATTCGTAAAATAAAAGTACTTAATAGTACTTTTTTCTTTACACTAAAATATGTAAAGTCTCTTTAATTTTAAAGAAACTTATTGATAAAAAATAACTAGTTATGATATATTAAATATGATTATGGATAGTATAAGGAGGTAAGCTTATGAAAAAAATAAATATTGACAACTTAACAAGTCATGAGAGAAAAAACATTTATAAAGAATGCTTTGATTTATTTGTAAATAATGAGCAATCATATAAGCCTGCCTACTATATAAATGGCTATGAAATAGATAGAAGAAACTTTGTTATATTTAAACAAGCATATTATGAAGAATATGCTAACTTTGCTGAACGAAGAAAATATGATCAAATGTTATTAAGAAGAAGAAATAATCGTTATGAAAAAGTCCAAAGTAGATATAAAGAAGCTTTTGAAGCTTATATAAATAGAAGAGATAGTGAAGATTTTTACAATAAATTAGCAACTAAATCAATGGTATCAGTAGAAACTGCTAAAAAATACCCAGAATTTTATTATGAAAAATATGCTACTGATGAAGAAAAACAAATATATGAAAACATAAGAGAAATAAATTTAGAACAAAAGAAAAATATAAAAGAATTAACTGTAAGAGAAAAATTGAAATATATGTTTGATGTATGTGTTAATTCTGGTTTTGATGAAGAAAAAATAGAAATGCTAACAGAAAAATATAGCATATCTCCAAAAACAGTTAGAAATTATATAATAAAATATTGTGAAATGTATGCTAGTGAAGAAGAATTGAATAGATATAAACAAGTAAAACAAAAGGTACAAGAAACTGTAATAGAAGAACAAGAAGAACTAATTGAAAATAGCGAAGTTACCGAAATTAATGAAGTACCAGAATATGTAAAAACATTTAATAAAATAATAGAATTAAATGATATTAAAGAGTCAGTTACATATTTACTAAACAATAATATGGATATCACATATTTAAAAACATCTTTAAAAGATTTTCATATGAGTTTTCCTAATATTGATACATTATGTATAAGAAATACTTTAGCTTATTATGAGAGATATTTAGAATACAAAAAAAATAATGATGTTAAAACAAAACAAATAAATAAAATAAAAGAAAGTATTAAACAATTAGAAAATAAAAAAAGACAACTAAAAATAGAAAAACAAAAGAAAATGCTTTTAAAATTAATCAATATAATTAAAGACTACAATATGAGTAATTATAAGAATTATATTAATTATTGTGCAAAAAAAGATATAACTAAGCAACAATTTGAAACAGCCCTTAAAATTACTAAAAAATTAAGTAAGCCAACATATGATAAATATGTAGAAAAAGTAAAATTACAAAATCAAAAACAACATCCAGAAAAAACATTAGAAATAACAGAAATGGTTAAAAATATTAAACAAGGTAATTTTGAATTAGTAAATTATTATGAATCAACTGATATGAGCTTTGAAGATATATTTAAATTTTCTAAAAAAATATTAAATAATGAAGATATAGAAATATTACAAGATTTTATTGATAGAAATAAACCTAATCCAAACTTCAATATTAACCAATTAACTAAAAAAGATTTTGTAATAATGAATTATGGTGAACAAGAAGAAATAACAGAAGAAAAATCTAAAAAAATAATTGACTTTTTGACTGAAAAAAATATTCCAATAAATGATAAAACATACTTATCAGCTTTAAGGGTATTAAAAACCAAAAATCAAAAAAAGAAAGTAGCATAATTAAGATGCTATTTTTTTCATTTTATAGTATAATTAATAAAGAAGGAGCGATAAAATGAAAAAGAATATTATATGTTTAATCATAACAATTATATTAGGTGCAATCTTATATTATTTTATGATACCGCCAATAAATTTACATAGTATGTTATTTTGGATATATCTAAGTATTTTAATTGGATTTTATGCACTATGTAGATTATGTGGTACAGCAACAGGGAAATTTGTCAAAAATGGAACAAGTTATGCTTGGGTCATGGACGAAAATAACAAATTATCAATTTTTGATGGAGCGTTATGGATAACTATTGGAGCAATAATAGTACTTATCATAATTATTAATTTTGTATTATCACCACTATTTAATGCTAAAACTTATTCAAAAAGAATTAGTGTAAATGAAGATAGTGATTTTGCTACAGATGTTAAACCAGTAGATTTTAATACTTTACCACTTTTAGATAAAGTATCTAGTCAAAAACTTGGAGATAGAGTTATGGGTCAAATGCCAGAATTAGTATCACAATTTTATGTATCTGATTTATATACTCAAATAAATTACAATAATGACATAATTAGAGTAACACCACTTGAATATGATGGAATAATCAAATATTTCACTAATAGAAAAGATGGTGTAAAAGGTTATATTACTGTAAATTCAGTTACGGGAGAAGCTAAATTAACTAAATTAGATAAAGGTATGAAATATATGCCATCTGCTATATTTGGAGAAGATTTAGATCGTAAATTAAGATTTTCTTATCCAACTAAAATATTTGGTACAGAATCATTTGAAATAGATAATGAAGGAAATCCATATTGGATAGTACCTACAATTAAATATGCTGGTGTTGGTTTAAGAAGAGATGTTGAAGGAATTATTATATTAGATCCAATTACTGGAACTTCAAAATATTATAAAGTTGATGAAATACCTACATGGGTAGATCATGTTTATGCAGCCGATATGATAATTGAACAAGTAAATGATTGGGGACAATATAGAAAAGGATTTATTAATTCATTATTTGGTCAAAAAAATGTAGTTGCTACTACAGAAGGATACAATTATATTGCTATGAATGATGATGTATATTTATATACAGGTATTACTTCAAAAGCTAGTGATGAATCAAATATTGGATTTATATTAACTAATATGAGAACAAAAGAAACTAACTTTTATTCAGTACCAGGAGCTGAAGAATATTCTGCTATGGCATCTGCTGAAGGTCAAGTTCAACAAATGAAATATATTGCTTCATTCCCATTATTAGTTAATTTAAATAATAAACCAACTTATTTAATAAGTTTAAAAGATAATGCTGGATTAGTTAAAATGTATGCATTTGTTGATGTTGCAGATTATCAAAAAGTAACAGTAACAGATTCATCTAAAGGAATTGAAACAGCAGCAACTAACTATTTAGAAGAAATAGGTGCAGTAGTTGAAGATAAAACTAAATATTTAGAAAAAACAATTACTATTTCATCTATTACGACATCTACTATTGATGGAAATACTTATTATTATATCATTGATAATGAAGGTAAAAAATATAGTGTATCAATAAAAGCAAATAGATATGAATTACCATTTATTAAAGAGGGTTCTTTAATGACAATTAGTTATAAAGAAGAAAAAAATACAACAGTAATAGATAAAGTAACTGATATTCAAATCTTTTAATTATATATGAAAGATTAAAAAAATAGTATTTGAAAGATAATTAGGAGGTGTAATAATGAATATAGAAAAATTAAAAATCGAATTACTAAAACAAAAAGAATCTAGATTTAAAGGAAACATATATCATTTCTCTCAAATTACATTTTCCTATAATTCAAATAAGATAGAAGGCAGTAGATTAACAGAGGATCAAACAGAAGCAATATTTGATACTTCATCATTTATTCCTAAAAGTGATGATTTAATTCAATTAGATGATTTAACAGAATCAAAGAATCATTTTAAACTGTTTGATTATATGCTAGACAATGTTGATAAGCCTATATCAAAAGAAATGATGATAGAAATGAACATGATATTAAAAAGAAATACAAGTGATGAGGATAATCCTAGATATAATGTAGGGGGATTTAAAATTATTCCTAATATAATAGGTATGGTAAATGTCATTAAGACAAGTGATCCAAAAGATGTTGAAAGTGATATTGATATATTATTAAATGAGTATAAATCAATTGAAAAAGTTAAGTTGGATGATATTATTGAATTTCATGTCAAATTTGAACGAATTCATCCATTTGGTGATGGAAATGGAAGAGTTGGAAGAATGATTATGTTTAAAGAGTGTTTAAAGAATAATATAATGCCCTTTATTATTTTAGATAAAAACAAACCTTACTATATGAGAGGATTAAAACAATATAGTGAAGATAAAAAATTCTTAATGGATACTTGCCTACATTCACAAGACATATATAAAGATGTGTGTAATCAATTATTAGATTTTGAAATAAATGAAAATTAAAATAATAGAATGATATAAAGATAATCTGAAAAAAGATTATCTTTTTGTTTACAAAACAAATTTAAAAAAAGTCAAAAAAAACCTTGCTTTTCATATAATTATTATGTATAATTGAATATGTGTGGCGTGCTATGATGTGCGAGGTTGCCGATACACCAGGTTAAGTTGTGAAAGATTATAACTGAATATCGGGTTTTCGTACGGAGCAAGTCTATACTAGATATAGGCGAAAGGAGGAACAATATGTCAAAAACTACAAAAGTTAGTATTAAACTAAAAGCTTTCGAACACAGAAGCTTAGATCAAGCTTGTGCAAAAATAGTTGAGACTGTAAAAAGAGCAGGTGGAGAAGTAAGTGGACCAATTCCACTACCAACTGAAATCGAAAAGATAACAATCTTAAGAGCAGTTCACAAATATAAAGATTCGAGAGAACAATTCGAAAAAAGAACACACAAAAGACTTATTGTTGTTAACAATCCAAGTAAGGAAACAATTGAGGCATTAACTCATATTGAAATTCCAAGTGGTGTTG
>CAZYWD010000058.1:0-5126 GCA_964651795.1 uncultured Muribaculaceae bacterium | reverse complement strand
TGTATAATATATATGAATGGTAGTGATTATATGGATTATATATTAGAATATAAAAAATACTTACTTATTGATAGAAAATATAGTAATAATACTATTTCATCATATATGAATGATTTAAAAAATTATAATAAATTTATTAATGGAGATATTAAAAAAGTATCAAAAAAACAAATATTATTATTTATTGAAAATGAAAAAAATAGAAACAAAGATAAATCTGTCGCACATACTTTAACAGTATTAAGAAATTTTTATAACTATTTAGAAAAAGAAAATATTATAAAAGATAATCCAACTACTAAAATAGATCTACCAAAACTAAGAAAAACTTTACCTAATGTTTTAACTAATGAAGAAATAAATAAAATATTAGATATAAAGTTAAAGACAAAAAAGGATTATAGAGATAAAGCTATGTTAGAATTAATGTATGCTGCTGGTATTAGAATAAGTGAATTAATTAATATTAAAGTAAATGAAATAGATTTAGTAAATGCTACTGTTTTAATAAATGGAAAAGGTAGTAAAGAAAGATTAATACCAATAGATGATATATCAATTAAATATGTTAAAGAATATTTAGATATATATAGAAATCAACTTTTAAAAAATAAAAATACAGATTACTTATTTTTAAATAATAGAGGAGAAAAAATAACTAGACAATCATTATTTAAAACAATAAAAAAAATAGCTTTAGAAAAAGGTATAAAAAAAGAATTATCACCTCATACATTAAGACATTCATTCGCAACTAATATGTTAGAAAATGGAGCTGATTTAAGGAGTATTCAAGAATTATTAGGTCATTCTAATATTTCTACTACCCAAATATATACTCATGTATCAAATAAAATAAAACAAGAAAATTATAAAAATCATCCACATGAAGGAGGAATATAGATGTTTAAAAGAATATTTTTAATAGTACTAGATTCAGTAGGAATAGGAGCCTCAAAAGATGCAGATAAATTTAATGACTTAAATACTAATACATTTGGTCATACTGTAGATGGAAGAATCTTAGATAACTTTGAAAAATTAGGATATTACAATTTATTAAATAATGATTCAAAAGAAACTATTTCATATTATACAAAAGCTATAGAACAAAGTAATGGCAAAGATACTTTGACAGGCCACTTAGAAATGATGGGTATAGTTACTAAAAAACCATTTAAAACATTTCTAAATGGTTTTCCTAATGAATTAATTAGTGAAATAGAAAAACTAAGTGGTAGAAAAGTAATAGGTAATACAGTAGCATCTGGTACTGAAATAATTAAAGAACTAGGTGAAAGACAAATGAAAACTGGTGAATTAATTGTATATACATCAGCTGATTCAGTCTTACAAATTGCTGCTCATGAAGAAATTATACCTTTAGAAGAATTATATGATATTTGTAGTAAGGTTAGAGAATTAACTTTAAAAGATGAATGGAAAGTAGGAAGAATTATTGCTAGACCTTACTTAGGAACTAATAAAGATAATTTTGCTAGAACACCTAATAGACATGATTATGCTTTAGATCCTGTTGAAGATACTGTTTTAGATAATTTAAAAAATAATAATTATGAAGTTATAAGTATTGGTAAAATAAGTGATGTATTTAATAATTCTGGTATTACTAAAAGTACTAAAACAAAAGATAATAATGATGGTATAAATAAGATAATTGAAACATCACAAACCAACTTTAATGGACTATGTTTCGCTAATTTAAATGACTATGATTCTAAATATGGTCATAGAAGGGATAAAGAAGGGTATTTTAACGCTTTAAAAGAGTTTAATGATAGAATACCTGAAATTATTAATTACCTTAAATTTGATGATTTAATGATAATTACAGCAGACCATGGAAATGATCCAACTTATATTGGAACAGATCATACTAGAGAAGATGTACCAGTAGTATTTTATTCTAAAAAAATAAGTAATGGTAAGTTAGATGAATTAGAAACATTTGCTGATATAGGTGCTACTATAGCTGATAACTTTAATGTAGATACACCTTTTGGAAAAAGTATATTAAATAAATTAGAATAAGTTCTTTTATAAGAACTTTTTTTATATAATTAAATGGTGATAATATGCCTTTTTTATTAACTTTAATAGCTAGTTTATCTACTTTGTTAGGTTCAATTCCTATATTTTTAAAAAAATCAAAAAATTTAATTATAACTTCTTTAGCATTTGCAGCTGGTGTAATGATTACAGTTTCTATTACTGATTTAATACCAGAATCTTATAGTTTATTAATTAATAATCATAATAAATTTGAAACTATTTTATTGATATTAATTTTTATTAATATTGGTGTAATTATATCTATGATAATAGATAAATTTTTACCTTCTAATAATGAATTGTATAGGGTAGGGATAGTTAATATGTTAGCAATCATTCTACATAACATACCTGAAGGAATTGCTACTTTTATAACAAGTAGTAATAATATTACATTAGGAATTACTTTAACTATAGCTATAGCAGCTCACAATATACCAGAAGGTATTGGTATAGCTTTACCTATTTATTATTCAATTAATAGTAAAACAAAAGCATTATTATATACTTTTATTTCAGGTATATCAGAGTTTTTAGGTGCTATTATAGCTTTCATATTTTTAAAAGATATAATTAATTTAAATAATTTAGGATTCTTATTTAGTATAATTGCAGGAATTATGATTCATATTGCTATATACGAATTAATACCTACATCACTTAGATATAAAAAATATAAGAAATCTATTATAGCTTTTATTTTAGGATCACTATTTATAATTATAAATTCTATTATATTCCATTAATTTAAAAGAGAGAATTATTCTCTCTTTAGGGTAATTAATCTACTTTAATTCAAATGAATTTTCATTATCGTCATCTAATTCAAAAGATTTAGATTCTTCAAATCCAGTGATCTTTTTGTTTGAATTATTTTTGACATTGTTTGAATTTCTTACATTTGTCTTATTACAATTACTAACTGATTGTCTATTATTGTTAGATTGTTTTTGAGATTTTTCATTACTTCTTTTCATCTTTCATCACCCATTTATATTATTAATAGTTTTAAAAAATATATACATTATTTATTATATTTGGTATAATAAATATATAAGAATAAAAAGGTAATTAATTTTTTGAAAAGGGTAGAGAAGTATGGAAGAAATTGAATATCTTTTACTAAATAATATCAATATTTCTTTATTAAAAGAAGAATTATTAAGATATAATATGGAATTAAAATATACTAGTATAACTAAAAATATTAATATAAATAATAATTATCAATTAAGATTATATTGTTCTAATAACGAATATTATTATATTTATTTAGATGGTACAAATAATTTTAATTGTGATAATAATATCTTTTTTAAAGTAATCAAAAAAGAATATATAGATAGTTATATAGATTACTTAATAAGTTTAAGGATGAAAAATATCGATATGTACGATAGACAACTAAGTAGAATAAAAAAACATATATTAGATGAAGAAACAGAGATACAAAAACTTAAAAAATATAAAAGTTAACATAATATAAATTATAGGAAGTTAAATATATAATAAAAATGATAGAGTTGTATTACTCTTTTTCTTTTATAAAATAAGGTCTAACTCTTTTTTACTACTTTTATAAATATTCTATTATTTTATTGATTCTAATTTCATTACATCTTTCTAGATGCATATATTCTTCATTTATAGACATACTATATATAGTTATATTTATAATTAATAAAACATTTATACATCTTATATTATTATTTTGTACTATATTTTAGTATTATATACTTCCCTATTTTAAAAAAATAAAAGAAGGGCGAAGAAAAACTCCAAATTAGTATTGGAGTTTTAATTAACATTTCTAGATTGAATTTCAGCTATTTTAGCAAATACTTCTGCAGCATTAGCTTCATTTATTTCTGTATATCCCAATTCTTTTAAAGCTTGTACTTTGATAGTATTTAATTCTAAAGTACGACTTAATTTTTCTTCCATTTTATGTTCTATTTGATTAATAAATCTTTTATGAGATTCAGCTAATTTAGTTCTTGATACTCCCCCACCATTATATAGTGTAAATGCTGAGAATATAATACTTTCAAACATAAATTGTTCTTCTTCATCATATGCAAAATTCAAAGGTTTTTCAAATCCAGCAGCTTTTGCCATATATGCTAACATATATTTTAATTCTCTAGAAGATCCCATAGTTTGAATAAAATGATATAAATAATCATAAGTAATTGCTACTTCTTCATCTGAATCATCTTCTAAATCTTCTTTAGCTAATGAGATAATATTATTAAGTAATTCTTTTCTTTTATCACTTAGATTAGATAAAACACTTGTATTATCCCCTTCTATTTTATTAGCTGTTTCAAATAAACTATTAATTCTAGATTCAACATTTAAAATATAATCAGTATCTACTTTTATAGTATCTAATTCTTCTGGTGATTTAATACCTAATAAATTAAGTAATAATACTTTTTTATCTTTTGGCCATTTATTTAAATCATCAAATTCTAAATAATTATAAATCATTTGTCTTGAAACTCCTAAAAATTTAGCAAGTTTAACCTTTGATATTCCTAGTTCATGTAATATTTCGTTTAGTCTTTCCATATCATAAACCTCCTATATTAATTTTATCACAACTGCAATAAATGTCAAGGTGTAAATTAAAAGTAAACTTTATTTTGTATTATAAATAAACAATCTTTTGATTATCTTTATATACCTCTTTTATTATTCCTCCACCTAAACACTCTTCCCCATTATAGAAAACACATGCTTGTCCAGGTGTAACTGATTTTACTTTTTGAGGATAACAAACAAGAATTTCTCCATTATCTAAGTGTTTAAGTGTTACATCATTATCAGGTTGTCTATATCTAAATTTAGCTGTACACTTAGATATTTTTTGTTCACCTATCCAATTAACTGTATCAATTAAACAAGAATCACTTAATAAATATTCCTCTTTAGAACTATCAGCAATATATAAAATATTATTATTTAAATCTTTTCCGACAACAAATATTCTATTTTTTGTACCACCAATATTTAAACCTCTTCTTTGGCCAATTGTATAATACATTAAT